>DMIX01000445.1 GCA_003451975.1 Propionibacteriaceae bacterium | reverse complement strand
AAAGGGTGCTACGCGAGCTTGATGCTTCGTCCCTGCCCCGCCACATCGCAGTGCTGGCAGATGGCAACCGCCGCTGGGCGCGCACCAATGCACCCGGCAAGCCGCTGGTGGTCGGCTATCAGGCCGGAGCGGACAAACTAAAAGAATTCGTGGGCTGGTGCTCCGGACTCGACATTCCGCTGGTCACCTTGTGGGTGCTGTCCACCGACAACCTGCGCCGCGCTGAAGGTGCCGAAGTAGCGCCGCTGCTGGACGTGATCCAGCGGCTGTTCACCGACCTGGCCAGCATCGCCGACTACCGCGTGCAGATGGTGGGCGATGCCAGTCTGCTGCCCGCTGAAATGGCTGCCACCATCGCCAGCGCCGAGGCCGCGACCGCCAACAACTCCGGCTGTCATGTGAACGTGGCGATCGCCTACGGCGGACGCCACGAATTGCGCGACGCGGTTCGGTCGTTGCTGTCCAGTGAGGCGTCCAAAGGAAACAGTCTGGATCACCTCGCCGACAGCCTGGAAATCGACGACATCGCCGAGCATCTCTATACCGCTGGCCAGCCTGATCCTGACCTGATCATCCGTACCTCCGGCGAGCAGCGGATGTCGGGCTTTCTCATCTGGCAGGCTGCTCACAGCGAGTTCTACTTCTGCGAGGCGCTCTGGCCGGACTTCCGCAAGGTCGACTTCGTCCGGGCCTTGCGCTCCTACGCCCAGCGGGAACGCCGCTTCGGGCGCTGAGCGGCCCCACCGTGATCGGCGCCGCCTGCGGGCGGCCTCAGCGAACCCGGCGCTTCGCGCTGGTGGCCGACCCGGACGCGTAGCCGGATCGCTTCACGCGGACCCGCACCGAGAGGGCATGACCTTTGTCTCGCCCGGTGGGGCGGTAGTGGGCCGTGGTTGCGCCGGCGATTTTGCGACCGTCGCGAAACCACTGGTACCTGAAGGCACTCGGTTTCGGTGACCAGGCGCCGTGCCGGGCGGTGAGTCGGAGTCCGACCCGCGCGGTTCCGATGATGCGCGGCGCGCGACGTTTGGTGAGGGTTCCCCTTCTGATGGTCACTGCGGTGCTGGTGCGTTTGACGATGCTGGGCCCCAGCGTGGCGACCAGCTGTGCCTTCACCGACGCGCCCAGATCGGCCACCGTCGCGCGAAAGCTGCGTCCGGTGGCGCCCGGGATCGCGACCCCATCTCGGAGCCACTGCACCGATAGCTGGGCGGTGCTCGGCTGCGCCGCGGCAGCGACGGTCAGCGTCTGCCCCACGGCTGCGGTTCCGCTCACCCGGGGGGTGGTCAACGTCACCGTCGGGCTGGGAGTGGACGAGGGGGAGGTGGTTGCCGGTGGCGTGACACCGGCCATGGCCCGGCTGAGCGCCGCCGGTGCGTTGACAACACCGGCCCCGCACACAGACGCAGCACAGGGCGTTGAAAACGGGGTTGCGGTGTCGGTGATGATCGTGGTGATGTCGGCCACACTCAGCTCGGGTCGTGCTGCCCGCAGCAGTGCGACCACGCCGGAAACATGCGGCACCGACATTGAGGTGCCGATGGTGTCGATGTAGCCGTCTTGGCAGGAGGGCATCGCCAGCGGGCACAGCGAGCGGATCGTGCCCGGGGCGGCGATCGTGGCTGGAACCGCAGCAGTGCCCACGTTGCTGTATTGCTCCAGCACTCCGGTGGCTGTGGAAGCGGTGACCCGAATGATGTTGTCGCAGGTTGCCGGCGCCGTGTCGTCGATGGTGTTTCGTGGCCCAGAGTCGGTCCAGGTATTCCCGGCCGCCACCACTACCGCAACGTTGTGGGCGACCGCGGCGTCGATGGCCTCCTGAAGTTCGGTGGGGCAGGTCGGCCACGGCACCGCGATCGACAGGCTCAGCACATCGGCCGGATGAGCATTGGTCGGGACACCCGGGACGGCGATGCCGGCGCCCCAGCGGATGGCCGCCGCCAAGTCGGCATCGTCGGCGATCGACCATTGGTCGCCCATGACCCGCACCGGCACGATCGTCGCCGCGGGGGCCACACCGACCACACCGGTGCCGTTCTTCAGCGCTGCTGCCACACCGGCCGTCTGCTCGCCATGGGCGTAGGGTCCGATGTCGTTGCCGGAGGCATCGCTTTGACGCCCGGTGTCGGTGGGATCGGCATCCCAGCCATCGCCGTCAGCGGCGTAGGTCTGGTTGCTGATGAAGTCGTACCCGGCCACCACATTGCCGCCGTACAGCGTGGACCACGAACCGGTCAGATCTGGATGCGGCGTGAGGCCGGAGTCCAGCATGGCGATGGTCGCGCCGTTGCCGGTGGACACCGTCCAGGCCTCAGCGGCACGCACCCCGTAGGCCGAGCCGGCGGCCAGGTTCCACTGCTGCTGCGATTCGTCGGTCGTCGCNNCCGCCGACGACGGCTACGCGCACGCACCTGCCACTCATGCTTCCCCCGAAGATCATCCGGACGCATCGTAGACCACGCCCGTCCGGCGCTGCGCCGGGAGCCGCCTCAGCTCGCGCGACGCTTGGCGCTGGTTGCGGTACGTGAGGTGTAGTACGAACGCTTCACCGTGACGCGAACCGAGATCTTGTGACCACGGTCCTTGGAAGTGAGTCGGTAGCCGGCCTTGGTGGCGTGCTTGATCTTCTTGCCGTCGCGCAGCCATTGGTAGGTGACGGTCGAGGGTTTCGGCGACCAGGCCCCGGCGTAGGCGGTCAGCTTCTTGCCGACGCGCATGGTGCCCTTGACCTTGGGTGACTTCGACTTGGCGAAGGTGCCGTAGCTGACGTTCACCGTGCCACTGGTGCGGGTTGCCGAAGCCGATCCCACCGTGGCGGTCACGGTGACGCTGATGTTGTGATGGAAGTCGGCGGTCGTCAGCGCCAAGGTTGAGCGCGTCGCACCCGCGATGATCGTGCCGTCACGCAGCCACTGGTACTTCAGGTAGGCCGAATGGGTGCTGGCTCGGGGGGCGGCGGTGACCGTGACGCCCACCCGGGCGGCGCCCGAGATGCCGACCGAGGTGATCGATGGTGCTGCGAGCTGAGCGATAGCAGCTGCCGCATTGGCGATGCCGGCACCGCAGTACGTCGTGCTGCAGCCACCGCTCACGGCGGTGGTGTTGGTGGTGAGCATGGTCTTCAACTGGGCGGGCGTCAGTCGGGCGTCGGCCGATCGCAGCAGAGCGAGGATGCCGGAGACGTGGGGGGCTGCCATCGACGTGCCGTCCATCGAGCCATAGCCCTCGGTGGTCGGACCCTGCGCACCGTTGTTCACCGTGGAGTAGATACCTACCCCCGGTGCTGCCACCGTCGCCGGGAAGCTCGCGGTGCCGTAGTTGCTCCACGATGACTTGGCGCCGCTGGAGTTCGTTGCAGTCACGCGAATCACGTTGTTGCAGTTGGCGGGGAACTGGCCATCGATGGGAAGGGCGTTTCCGTCTTCGTCGCCATTGCCGGCTGCGACGACCACAGCGGTACCGGCATTGACCGCAGCATTGATGGCGCTCTGCATGCTGCTGCTGCACGTCCCGGAGCCGCCAAGGGAGAGATTCAGCACATCGGCCGGGTGCTTGTTGTCAGGGACTCCGGGCACGTGAATGCCGGCTCCCCAGTTGATGCCCGCGATGATGTCGGACTCCCGGCCGCCGGTCCAGCCGAGAACTCGGATCGGTTCAATGAACGCCGACGGGGCGACTCCGGCAACGCCCTTGGCGTTTCCGACGATGGCGGCGGCGGTGCCGGCCACGTGGGTACCGTGCCAACTGGATCGCACATATTCGGTTGGGCTTGTCGGGTACCAGTCGCCCTCATCGGTGGGATTGGAATCCCAGCCGTTGCCGTCGCCGCCGTTGTCCTCCTTGTAGGGGGAGGTTGCGCCATAGCTGACGAAGTCATAGCCGGTGATGACGTTGGCCTTCACGTCTGAATGCGTGGTGATGCCGGTGTCGATGACGCCGATCACCGCGCCGGCGCCGCGGCTGGTCGACCATGCATTCTCGGCTTTGACGCCGTAGGTGCTGCTGGCCTGATTGTTGATATTCCACAACGACGAGTAGTAGGTGTCGTTGGTTGTCGTGGCGTGTGCCGTCCGTGACACCTCCGCCGAAAGCACGGTGGCGCGCTCTTCAGCCTGGGCACTCATCTGCTCGGCCTGGACTGCGCTGGTGCCGTTGACAGTGACCGCAACAGTATTCGGGCCGATGGCGACCGCATCGGTCACCGCTGCCCGCGTCGCCGAGATCGCCGATGCGGCTGCTCGAGTCGGGTCGGAGGTTCCGGGGGCGACGGTCACCATGATGGTGGCAAGGTCGGACGTCCCTCGGGTGCGCGTGGGATTTTCGGCCCATCCCGGTGCCGCAGTGGCCGTGAGGCTCGCTACTGTCAGTACTGCAACTGCAGACCACCGAACGTTCTTCATCAAGATCCTCACGCCGTCGCCAACTGGCTGCCTCCGGTGGGCTCAGAACGATGTTCTTGGCCAGCGTCCCCCATCTTGGACCAAACGAGCCCGTTGTGTCGCATCGACAGCGGCAATCCGCACGACATCATCGCAAAGACTCCCTTTGTGGAGGTTTTG
>DMIX01000050.1 GCA_003451975.1 Propionibacteriaceae bacterium | reverse complement strand
CTCTAGCACGCCGATGCGTTCGCGGCGCACCCAGGCCCGCAACCCCCGTTCCGAGTACGGCATGACGGCCAGCACCTCGAAGCCGGTGGCGAATGGCGTCTGCTGAGACTCCGTAGTGCTGAGATAGGCCACCTCGGGGCTGAGCCGATGGGCATGCATCAGCGCGGCCAGCCGAGAACTCGCCCCCGAACGCAGCACCGCCGGATCTGGTTCGTACAGGTAGCGCTCGACCTCACCGACCGGAACCGGGACACTGCTGTCGGCGTCCAGCACGGCGCCACTGGGCAGCAGCACCGCCTGTCGCGGCCCGCTGCTCCAGATGCTGGTCTCGACGAGATCGCCGCGATGACTCACCCAGGTCGCGCCGACACCAGGCGGAATCAGCGCCGACGGCAGACCCGGAGCCCCTTTGATACACCCGAAGTTGCCCGCCAGCAGACCGGTGGCGAAATCCCACGACGGCGAGAAGTCCAGCACCCGCCAGGAACGTCCGGCGGCCGTACGACGGGCCGGGTCGATGAAGACCGCAGCGCCGGCGGACAGTTGAGCCTGTAGGGCGTTCAGGCCGTCGCCGCAGGTCGCATCGCCGGTGATCACCCGGCCACGACCGGCGAGATTGGCTACGGCCAGCACGGCTGTGGTGGCGTCGGCCTCCAGCGCCACGACTTCAAGACCAGCCTCGGCGAAAGCCAAGGCATCCGCACCCAAGCCGCAGCCCACGTCGACCACCCGGTCGACACCGGCCTCACAGAACCTTTGCGCCCGCCACCGGGCCACCTCGGCACGGGTGGCCTGCTCAAGCCCGTCGGTGGTGAAGAACAACTGCTGGGCGAGGCTGCCGAACTTGGTCACCGCTCGGCGACGCAGGCGGGCCTGCGTGAGCGCGGCGGCGGCTTGGGCGGGCGCCCAGTCCCGTCGCAGCCGCTGAGCCGCGGCCACCGAGTCGGGGTCGGCTTCGGCGGCGGCTGCCGCCAGGGCGGGTTCGGCCGCTGCTGAGACCAGCCAGGCGGCAAGTTCGGGGTCCACGAGTGCAACCTAACCTGCTTGCGCCATCAGGTCCGAATGAATCCCTATGATTCAGTGCATGAAGGTGCTGTCCAAGATGAGTTTGATCGTTGGCGTCCTCGTTCTCGTTGGTGGCGTCGTCATGCTGGCCTGGGGAAGCTGGATCGCCTATTGGCATTACGCGACCCTCTCCACCGGACGCAGCGCGGAGTTCACCAATCCGATTCCGCTGCTGCTGTTGGCAGCAGCCCTGAGTGCTGTCGGTGGCTTCTTCACTGGCCTGGGGTTGGCCGGCCCCCGTAAGAACCTGACCGAAAAGCCGGTCGAGGAACTCTCCTGAATTGAAACGCCCAGGCATCGGGGCGTTGCCGCTCCCGATGCCTGGGCGTTCGACTCAGACAGCAGCCAGGATCGCGTTCAGCGTCGCCGATGGCTTCATGACCGCATCGGTCTTGGCGACGTCGGGACGGTAGTAGCCGCCGATGTCAGCCGGGGACCCCTGAACCGCGAGCAGTTCGGCGGCAATGGTCTCCTCGGCGGCGACCAGCGCTTCGGCGACCGGCACGAACCGCGCGGCGAGTTCCGGATTGGCCGTCTGCGCAGCGACTTCCTGCGCCCAGTAGGTGGCCAGGTAGAAGTGGCTGCCCCGGTTGTCGATTTCGCCCGCCTTGCGACTGGGCGACTTGTTCTCGTTCAAGAACGTGCCCGTAGCCTTGTCCAGGGTGTCGGCCAGCACCTGCGCCCCGGCATTTCCGGTGACCCCGGCGAGATGCTCGAAGCTGGAGGCCAGCGCGAGGAACTCCCCCAGGGAGTCCCACCGCAGGTGGTTCTCCTTGACCAACTGCTGGACGTGCTTGGGCGCGGAACCACCGGCGCCGGTCTCGAACAGACCACCACCGTTGATCAGCGGCACGATCGACAGCATCTTCGCGCTGGTGCCGAGTTCCATGATCGGGAACAGGTCGGTGAGGTAGTCCCGCAGCACGTTGCCGGTAACCGAGATGGTGTCCTCACCGCGCCGGATGCGCTCCACCGACAGCTGAGCAGCCTCGGCCGGCGGCAGAATCGAAATGTCCAGGCCGGTGGTGTCGTGGTCGGCGAGGTAGGTATTCACCTTGTCGATGATCACGGCGTCGTGGGCGCGGTTCGCGTCCAGCCAGAACACGGCCGGGGTCTGCGAAGCGCGGGCACGATTCACGGCCAGCTTGACCCAGTCCTGAACCGGAATGTCCTTGGTCTGGCAGGCTCGCCAAATGTCACCGGCGCCGACCTGATGCTCCATGAGCACCTCGCCGGCGGAGTTGACCACCTGGACGGCACCATCGGTCGGGATACGGAAGGTCTTGTTGTGGCTGCCGTACTCCTCGGCGGCCTGCGCCATCAGGCCGACATTGGGAACCGAGCCCATGGTGGTCGGGTCGTAGGCGCCGTTGGCCTTACAGTCTTCGATTACGACCTGGTAGATCCCGGCGTAGCAGGCGTCCGGGATGACCGCCAGAGTGTCAGCCTCTTCCCCGTCGGGACCCCACATGTGACCAGAGGTGCGGATCATGGCCGGCATCGAGGCGTCCACGATCACATCCGAGGGCACGTGCAGGTTGGTGATGCCACGGTCGGAATCGACCATGGCCAGCGCCGGACCGGCATCGATCGCGGCATCGATTGCCGCCTTGATTTCGGCACCATTGGGCAAGGCATCCAACCCGGCCAGGATCGCCCCCAGGCCGTTGTCGACGTCCAGACCAGCGGCGGCAAGCTGCTCGCCGTAGGTTTCGAAGACCGGCGCCAGGAAGCGGGTCACGAAGTGGCCGAACATGACAGGGTCGGAGACCTTCATCATGGTGGCTTTCAGGTGGACGCTGAACAGCACACCTTCGGCCTTGGCCGCCGCGATCTGCTCATCAATAAAGGCATCCAGCGCAGCGACGTTCATGAAAGTGCCATCCAGGATCTCACCGGCCAGCAGCGCAACCTTCGTCAGCTCTTGGGTGCCCTCGGCGGTGGCCAGTTGGATGGTGACGGTGTCCTCGGCCGGCATCACGATCGACTTCTCGTTGGAGTAGAAGTCGTCGTGGCCCATGGTGGCCACGCGGGTCTTGGAGTCAGGGCTCCAGGCACCCATGCGATGCGGATGGGAACGGGCATAGGCCTTCACCGAGGCTGGCGCGCGCCGGTCGGAGTTACCCTCGCGCAGCACGGGGTTGACCGCACTGCCCTTGACCTTGTCGTAGCGGGCGCGCGCGTCCTTCTCGGCGTCGGTTTGCGGATCATCGGGGTAGTCCGGCAGCGCGATGCCCTGCGCCTGAAGCTCGGCGATGACGGCCTTGAGCTGCGGCACCGAGGCCGAGATGTTCGGCAGCTTGA
>DMIX01000247.1:7262-7482 GCA_003451975.1 Propionibacteriaceae bacterium | reverse complement strand
GTGGTGCCGAGGTCGATGCCGACTGCTCGTGCCATGGGGTTACCTCCAGTTAGTTCGTGGTACGCGGTTGAGCCTAGCACGCTCAATCCGCAAGTTGAGTACACCAGACTCAACTCCTGGACGCCTCGGGGTATTCCCGTGTGTGGCGCCCCCTTCGACACGCTCAGGGAGCGGGAGAGGGCTCGGCCACACACCGTCCGCTGGCTGAGCCTGTCGAAGC
>DMIX01000247.1:0-7144 GCA_003451975.1 Propionibacteriaceae bacterium | reverse complement strand
GGCAGAGCCTGTCGAAGCCCTCCCCTGACAGGGCATCGAAATACCCACAGGGGTTGAGGACTGTAATCGAGCCTGGCAGCGTTGAGGCCAGTGATGCACACTCACCCCTCTCAGGAAGGTCGACGACCGATGGCCGAGAAATCGGATGCCCTGGTGTTCTTCGGTGCCACGGGCAACCTGGCACACAAGAAGATCTACCCTTCGCTGGCCTCACTGGTAGCCCGTGGCCAACTCGACGTCCCTGTTATCGCGGTGTTCCGCTCCAAGGGCGACAAAGAGAACCTCATGGAGCATGTGCACGACAGTCTGAACGCCCACGGTGGTTTCGACGAGGCGACCATCACCAAGCTCACCGGCCTCATTCACGGCGTGGACGGCGACTATTCCGATCCGCAGACCTTCGCCAAGTTGCGCGAAGCCCTCGGCGAGGCCAAGCATCCACTGCACTACCTGGCGATCCCCCCGTCGCTGTTCGCCACGGTGACCGCATCGCTGGGGGCCTCCGGATGTGCCGAAGGCGCCAGCGTGGTAGTGGAGAAGCCCTTCGGGCGTGATCTGGCGTCCTCGCGGGAGTTGAATGCTGCCCTGCATCAGGTCTTCGACGAGTCGCGGGTGTTCCGCATCGATCACTATCTGGGCAAGGAAGCCGTGATGGGACTGGCGTACTTCCGGTTCGCCAATGCCTTCCTGGAGCCGATCTGGAATCGCAATTACGTGAAGTCGGTGCAGATCACCTTGGCCGAGAGCTTCGGCGTCGAGGGACGCGGCTCGTTCTACGAGGACGTCGGCGCGCTGCGAGATGTGGTGCAGAACCACGTGCTGCAGGTATTGACCATGGTGGCCATGGAACCGCCGTCGGGGCAGGGTTCGGAAGGCCTGCGAGACGAGAAGGTGAAGGTGCTGCGGGCTATGCCGCCGATCAAGCCGTCGGATGTGGTGCGCGGCCAGTACGAGGGTTACCGCACCGAGAAAGGCGTGGCGCCCGATTCAACGACCGAGACCTTCGTCGCCCTGCGCGCCGAGGTGGATACCTGGCGCTGGTCGGGGGTGCCGTTCTACCTGCGCGCCGGCAAGGGGCTGGCCAACACCGCCGTCGAGGTTTTTGTGGAGCTCAAACGGCCCCCGGCCGGGGTTCAGATCGGCCAGGTGGGTACCACCCACCCGAACTCGCTGCACTTCCGGCTCAGCCCGGACGTGTCGATCTCACTGTCGGCCAATGTGAAAGCCCCCGGCTCGAAGATGAAGGGCGAACAGGTGGAACTTGAGTTCAACCAGATCGCCAGTGCCGACGGTCTCGATCCTTACGAGCGTCTGCTCGGCGACGCACTGAAGGGCGACACCACCTTGTTCACCCGCGAGGACACCGTCGAGGCGTCCTGGCAGGTGATCGACAACATTCTCGGCGACGCCACCCCGGTGCACCCCTACTTCCGCGGCAGTTGGGGGCCCGAAGCCGCTGACCGGCTCGTCACCGATGGCAAATGGCACAACCCCGAATCCGATGAGCAGGCCGCCAACATCCAGGAGGAGAACTGACATGCAGTTAGGAATGGTCGGCTTGGGTCGCATGGGCGCCAATCTGGTGCGTCGACTGCTGCGCGAAGGCCACGAATGCGTGGTCTTCGACGTGAATCCGGACGCCGCCAAAGACCTGGCCACCGAAGGTGCGATCGCGGCCGATTCGCTGGCTGACCTGGCAGCGAAGCTGGACGCGCCACGCGCGGTGTGGGTGATGGTACCTTCGGGTCAGATCACTACCGACACCGTCAATGCGGTGGCCGAGCAACTCCAGCCCGGCGACACCATCATCGACGGCGGCAACTCCCACTACCACGAGGATCTTGCCCGCGCCGAGGTGCTCTCCCCGCAGGGCATCGGCTACCTGGACGTCGGCACCTCCGGCGGAGTGTGGGGCTTGGAGCGGGGCTACTCGCTGATGATCGGCGGACCCACCGAGGACTTCGAGCGGCTGCGTCCGATCTGGGAGACCATCGCACCCGGCGTAGCGGCCAACACCCGCACCCCGGGACGTGAGGGCGAACCCACCGACGCCGAGCACGGCTTCCTGCACTGCGGGCCGACCGGCGCCGGACACTTAGTGAAGATGGTGCACAACGGCATCGAGTACGGCCTGATGGCAGCCTATGCCGAAGGGCTCAATCTGCTGGCCAATGCCGGCGCTGGCGCTCACACCCGTGATACTGACGCCGAGACCGCGCCCTTGGAGCACCCCGAGTACTACCGCTACGACCTGAACCTGGCCGAGGTGGCTGAGGTGTGGCGTCGCGGTTCGGTGGTGCAGTCCTGGCTGCTGGATCTCACCGCCGCGGCGCTGGTTGACGACCCGAAGCTGGATGCCTTCGGCGGTCGGGTATCGGACTCCGGCGAGGGCCGCTGGACCGCAGAGGCCGCGATTCAACTGGGCGTTCCGGCACCAACGCTGGCCGCGGCGATCTTCTCCCGCTTCGCCAGCCAAGGCCAGTCGACCTTCGAGCACAAGATGCTCTCGGCCATGCGCAAACAGTTCGGCGGCCACGACGAGAAGAAGTAGCGCCCAAACGCCACTTGATACCAACGGAAAGGCCAGCTTTGTTCACCTACGACGACGCAGTCACCGTTGGCTCCACCCCACGATTACCCGACTATGCGGGCCGCAGTGGCGTGGTGGTGGGGATTGGCGATGACGAGGGTAACGGCCCCAGCTACGCCATCGCTTTCGCCGAAGACGAGGTCACCGTCGCATTCTGGGCATTCGAGCTCGAAGACACAGAAAGCCCCCCGCTATCAAGAGGGGCAAACGACCCACAGCACCGGCGAGCGCCGCTCCAGGACCCTCGCTCGTAGGCGATGGCCGGGACTCATCGTCACGGCTCGGTGAGCATTAGTCCCGCGAGTGCGGTAATAGTGGGAAACGAATGCCACAGTTGATGGCCCAGGTTCTCCACGGTGATCGTCGGGCCGGGGATTCCGCGCTCGGCCAAGGATGCGTCGACCTGATCGAAGTCGCGTTGGCGGCAGAGCGAACTCCTCGCCCCCCGCACCAACGCACACCGTTGCACCACGATGCCTTCCAAGCGCTGACGCAGATCATCGCTGGCCAGCACCGTCGCGATGGCCAGCAGATCTACCGGCCCGTACTTCACGCGGGTATTCCGACGTTCGCCGCTGTAGGCGCGCATGACCCAGTCGTGGCCGAGATTGGTGGCCAACGCAGCGGGCATCCGCCCCAGGTCGAGCATGTTGTGAGCGTGCAAGGACATGATGTTGCGGCGGCTGATCGCCACCGGTTCTACCAGACTGAGACCGCGAATCGGCCCCCACTCGGTCAGAGTCGGCAAGGCAGCCGTCGCCAGCGAACACCCCGTGGAATAGCCCAAGACGTGAACCAGTTCTGGATCAGCTATTTCGGCAGCCTCCAACGCGGCCTCCACATAGCGCAGATTCAGATCGGCCCATGAGGAAACCATGCCGTGCAACATGTCGACCCTGACTGCCCGCGGAATCGGCGCACCATAGCGGCTCATGCCAGGAATCTCGGTAATCACCACTTGCAGGCCGGTCGCAGCGGCCAGATATTGGCACTTGGCCATCTCCCAGTGGCCCAGCGGGGTGTTGAAGCCAGGAAAGTAGAACAGCACACCTCGCGGATACTCCGGGCTAGCAACGAAGGCGTCCAACTTGGCCAAGCCACCACCCGGACGCAACGTGTGACGCACCACCTCCAGGGTGGGCCGACGTCCGGACAGACTGAGATCCAGCGGGAGGGTCAGCCTAGAACGGGTCGCGGTTCTCACAGCCTCGATGCTAGCCGCCACGCAGAATGGTTCGGCCGTTCGAAGCAAAGCCAGCGACAATGGGCCGCATGAGTGTGGTGGTATTCGACATGGACGGCACATTGACCGACACCGAGGCGGTGTGGGACGAGGTGCGTCGCGGGCTGGCAGCCGCCGACGGCCGACCCTGGCCCGAAGGTGCCACCCGGGCGATGATGGGCATGTCGACCCAGGAATGGTCGACCTACCTCAGCGAGGTCGTGGGGCTCACCGGTACGGCTGAGGACAGCGCAACCAGGACCATCCACGGGCTGCTAGAGCACTTTGGCGAGGGCCGAATGCCGGTGTTGCCCGGTGCCATAGCCTCGGTTCGTCGGATGGCGACTCGATGGCGGCTGGGTTTGGCGAGTTCGTCGCCGCGGATCCTGATCGATGCCGGAATCGAGCGGCTAGGGATCGGCGATGTGATCGAGGTCAGCCTGTCCACCGAAGAGCTAAACGGTGCCGGAAAACCCGCCCCAGATGTCTACCTCGAAGTGTGCCGCCGCCTGGGTGCCGACCCGCGGCGCAGTATCGCTGTGGAGGATTCCACCAACGGAATCGGCGCTGCGGTGGCCGCAGGCATGATCGTGGTCGCCGTCCCGCCGCATTTCCACCCGCCGGCTGCCGAAGTGCTCGGCGCGGCTGATGTGATTCTGGACAATCTGGATGAGTTGACCGTTGAGCTGGCCGAAGGACTGCTGGCGAAACGGTGAGGGCGGGAGGGCTCACCGAGTGCGGCGATCCCGCCAGCGCTGCAATGCCTGCTCAACATCGACCAGCCCGACCACGACGAGTGGGCCATCCTGGGGACGCAGATGGCTCTCCCGATTTCGGCGACTGAGGTCGTCGATCAATTCTCGCTAATCTGTCGCTCGTTCCAAATCTCGAACTGCATGACGGCTATCGCGCCAGCACCGGGCTACCTCAGCGTCCGCCTTCGGCTGGCGGCAGGGGTGGCCGGATCGACACCGGTCAGGTTAGGTTGGAGACGATTCACGACTGTGGATCACTCGTTGACGGCAACGGTTCACCGATACCGCCACCACCCCGCCCATAGCATCGGCCCAGAGTCACCACAGGCTCTGCCCAGGCACTCTGTCTAGCCTGAAAGCCGAATCGGATTCGTCGGTGAATCCTGACACTTCAGGGGGCAAGTGGACTCTTGATCATTTCCCATCGGCACAAGTTCATCTTCATCCACATACCGAAAACCGCCGGGGAGGCAGTCAGTGATGCTCTCACCCCCATCCTGGGCCCCGAAGATCTGGTCCTGAAGACACCACCGGACATCTGGCTTCGATCCTTCACTCAACCCCAGCATCGGAATCTCGACGGCCTGAGCAAGCACACCCGCAGCCGGAAGGTACGTTCGCGCATCGGCACCCAGATGTGGAACGACTACTTCACCTTCGCCTTCGTCAGGGAGCCCATCGCCCGGATGCTCTCCTGGTATCGCTATCTGGGCAATGTCTGCGAGCATCGCGAACAAGTGCATCCCAAACACCTGTGGCTCTACCTGACCGCCGCGGGTCGGGCTTCCGATCCTCGGCGCTGGCCAGCTATGGAGGTCTTCACAAAGACATCGTCATTTTCGGAGTTCCTTCGCCCACCCGACGGCATCGAGCCACGGCTGCTCGCCCCTCAAGCCAGCTACCTCGCAGTGGAACGACAAGGGCCCATCGCGGTGGACTACGTCGGGAAAGTCGAGAGTCTCGACGAGCATTTCGAAGAAGTCACCCAACGCCTGAACCTCGGTAAACTCCACCTCCCGCGCCGCAACGTCTCAACACACAGCCAGCCGCTGGCAGCACGCGACGCCACCGTCACCGACGAGGACCGAGCCCTGTTGTACGAGCGGTACGCGCACGACTATGAGCTGTTTGGCTATCCCCGACGGGCACCGCTCTGAATCCGACCCACGCCGACGGGGGTAGTTGTCGCACCTGTAGTAATCAGCCACGTGCGGATAATGTCACGACATGAAGATCGCAGACATTATCCGTGTCAAAGGCTCCGAGGTGGTGACCATCAACCCTGGCGCCTCCGTAGCCGAACTCATCGGCCTGTTAAGTCGGCGCAATATCGGTGCCGTCGTGGTCTCTACCGACGGCCGGAAACCGGACGGGATCGTCAGCGAACGCGATGTGGTGCGCCACCTCGCCGCCGACGGCACCGACGTCCTGTCCAAGACCGTTGCCGACATCATGTCGACCCCCGTGAGCACCTGCACGGAAGCCGATGGCATCGACGTCACCGCACACACCATGACCTACTCTCGGCTGCGACACCTTCCCGTCATCAACGAGCACGGAGAGCTCGCAGCAATCGTCTCCCTGGGTGATGTCGTGAAATACCGCATCGACCAACTGACCGATGAGCGCAATCACCTCTTGGAGTATCTCCACACCTGAGGTTGCCAAACTCGCCGGGTTGATCACGGAGTGCGTCGCACTCAACGGGGCGCCGCGTATCCCGTACTCGGCGCCGCGTTGGCGGCCACCTGGCCCGTGACCACAGCGGCATGAGCACCGTGGGCCTGACGTGCCTCGCCACGCCCTTTTCGCCCGGACTTAATTGCATCTTCCACCATCTCTTCAGTCACCCTCGCGGGTACTTTTCCCGCGCATGCGCTTCTGATTCGATATCGGATGTCAACAGCTCTTCAAGGACGAATGCTGTCAGCATCTGAGGGGAAATAGTGCGCAAACTCTGGGCCATTGCGGCGACGCTTGGCTTGATTCTCACCATGTCCGTCGTTTCGATCGGCGCAACAGCTCAGGCGGCTCCGTCCACGTCGCCAAAGGTCGCGGTGCGTCCGGTCAGCGGAGCGAAGTTCTCGGTGTCGGGCAGGCTCCCCACACGCGTGTCCCGTCCGGTCGAATTGCAGCAGAAGATCGGCAGCCGCTGGAGTCGGGTTGCCCGGGCGAAGACCACCTCGAAGGGCGCTTACTCCTTCGCCATGTCGACGACCTCCACAGTGGCCCGACTTCGAGTCGTGGCTCCCCAGATCAAGATCAAGAAACGGACCTACCCTCGATTGGTCTCCCGCACCTCCAAAGTTCGCCCGGCAGCGGTAGCCCCTGCCGTTCCGATCAAGAAAGAGCGATTCGTACTGACCGACTCGCTACCCAAACACGGCGTTCGTCGCGTCATTCTGCAGCGTAAAAGTGGGAGCCAGTGGGTGAAGGTGGCCGCGGCGAAAACCAACCGCACCGGCCGGTTCACTCTCACTTCGCGGGTGACCCGAGCTACGACCCTGCGCGTCGTGGCTCCCCGAACCACAATCCGCGGCAAGCGCCGCGCCCAGATTCGGCTCAAGGCTTTCCGCG
>DMIX01000279.1 GCA_003451975.1 Propionibacteriaceae bacterium | reverse complement strand
CCGCACCCCTGCGAGGCTGTCGAGATCGGTGTTCGCGGGAACTCATCGTTGGTGAGGCTACCCCGATTTCCGAATCGGTTCAATGAACTCGACTCGTCGAACTGAACGGCCGCCGGAGCCCGGCACGGCCGACGCCCGCGCTCCGATGTCGCCTACTGCTGTTCCCAGAACTGTCGGTACAACGAGTTGGACGGCGCCCGCAGCATGCTCTTGTACTCCTCAGTGGGAAGTTCGAGTGCGGTGTCGGTCAGGTCGTGGTTGCTTACAAAGGACACTCCCACGCCCGCCCGACCATCAGGAATGTCGAAGCCGAGCAGTTCCAGGGTGGTCGGCAGCACGCTGAGCTGATCCACCTCGTCCCGAGTGAAAGACACCTTCTTCGGGCTGTGCACCCGGAACACCACGGTGCGGCCACTCACCTTCGGCAACACGTCCCGGTAGTCATCGTGGTCGCCGGTGCCCTTGAGGTGGTCACCCATCACCATCACCACGGTGTCGTCCAAGTACCCAGCCCGTTTGAGGTGATTCAGGAAGCGAGCCACCGCCTTGGTTGAGCACTTGAAGGCGGTCGCCATATGCACGGTGTCGTCGGTGTGACAACTCGGGTAGATCGCAGCCGGCTCGTGGGTATCCAAGGTCAGCATCGTCAGATTGAAAGGCTTGTTCGCGCGATGCAAGCGGTCGACGGTGGTGATCGCATGGTCGATGATTCGGTCGTCCGACAGCCCCCACTCCGACACGTCGGACGGATTCTCACCGTCCGCCAGCCATTCGTCCAGCCCGTAGAAGGTGCCGTAGCCGTGATCTCGGAAGTAGGTGTCCTTGCCGGCGAAGTTGTCCTCCGCGCCGCCCAGGAACACGCTGGTGTAGCCCTGTTCGGTCAACACATCGCCCAGACAGGTGGCGCCGGGAAGGTAGTGGTCCACGGTCTCACCGAAGTCGTTGAGCGAGTAGGAGCCGTTCAGCAACTTGTTCTTCAGCGGAATGCCGCATTGGGTGCCGACGATGCCGGCCATCGTCCAGCCGCCGCCTTCGTAGACCGACACGCCTCGGTTGTTCCGCCACCCGGTGGTGGTGGCCGCGTCCAGATTGGCCAACAGGTTCTGTCCCATGATCGAGGCGTCGCCGAGCGCATTCTCGGTGGACTCCAAGTAGATCGTGATCAGATTCAGCGGCTTCTTCGGCGCCGAGGTGACCTGCGGAACGATGTAGTAAGGGGCGATGGTCTGCCCATTGAGCTGTGCAATGGCGAACTGCGGCACTCCGGCCACGGTCAACAAGATGCTGAGCGCGGCCAGCACGGCGACTGTCGATACCCATTTCGCGCGGCGCTTGGTCACCAGGTGGCCTTTGAGTCGCGCCACCAGTAGCGCGATCACGGCGACCGCCACTGCCGGAATGATGATCACCACGAGCAGGCCTTCGGCCGCCAAGGTCGGGTTGCCGACCGTGCCACCGCCGCCACCGGGAAGGTTGTTGATGATCTGCTCGAAAGTGACCGTGCCGAAGTGGTAGCGGATCCACCCGGCCAAGGTCGCCAGCATCACGGCCAGAGCGATCAGCGTCCAGCCCAGAACTAGCCAAAACTTCGAGGCATGTTCAGGAGTTGTTTGCTGTTTGGTAACCATGGCGGGGGCAATAGTAGCCGCACAGGGTTACAACTCGTCGGTCGCAGTGAACGGACTGCGACGCTTGGCCCAGGTGTCGAGCCAGCGTTGGCCGCGCCTGTCGGCGCCCAGGATGCGGTTCGGACTCAGTCCTGAATAGCGACAGCCTGAGCCGTCGAGCGATCGATGCGTCCGAAGTTGTAGTAGGCCGCGCAGGCACCCTCGGGTGAAACCATGCAGGTGCCGATCGGTTTGTCCGGAGTACACGCGGTACCGAACACCTTGCACTGCCACGGCTTGATCTGGCCGGTCAGCACCGCGCCGCATTCACACGCTGCCGGGTCGGCTGCGCGCTCACCGGGCACGCTGAACTTCACCTCGGCATCCCACGGGGAGTACTCCGGCGACACCCCCAGGCCGGACTTCTCGATCCAGCCCAGGCCGCGCCACTCGAAGGTGTCTCGCAACGCGAAAGTGCGGCCCATGAGTTTCAGCGCCGCCAGGTTCCCTTCCGGACGCACCACTCGGGCGTACTGGTTGCCGACCTGCGCCTTTCCGGCAGCGACCTGGCCGGTGACGAACTGCTCGCCGATCATCGCGATGGCCTGCAGAATGTCCAGCGGCTCAAAGCCGGTCACCACCACCGGCAGATTGAACTCCCTGGGCAAGAACTCGAACGCATCGGTGCCCACCACGGTGGCCACATGGCCCGGCCCGATGAAGGCATCCACTCGGGTCTCGCCGCCGTTCACGATGGCTCGCAAGGGCGGTTCGATAGTGACGTGATTGGAGAACACCGAGAAGTTCGGAACCTTCTGCAGCCGGGCACGCTCCAAGGTGACTGCGGTCGACGGTGCGGTGGTCTCGAAGCCGACGGAGAAGAACACCACCTCTTTGTCGGGGTTCTCCGCAGCGATCTTCAATGCGTCCAAGGGGGAGTAGACGAAGCGCACATCGGCACCGTTGGCGCGCTCGTCCAGCAGCGAGAAACCCTGCGAGCCAGGCACGCGCATCATGTCGCCGAAGGTGGTCAGGATTACATTCGGCTGGCGGGCCAGCCACATGGCGTCATCGACCCGGCCCATCGGGATCACGCACACCGGGCAGCCCGGTCCGTGGATCAACTCGATCTCCTCGGGCAGCAGATGCTCCAAGCCGTGGCGGTAAATGGTGTGGGTGTGGCCGCCGCAGATTTCCATGACCGCGATCGGACGCTCCAGTCGGGCGGCTTGGGCCTTGATGGTGGCCAGCAATGCCTTGGCCGCGACCGGATCGCGGTATTCGTCGACGTACTTCATCGGCTATTCGATCGTGGTGCTGGCGAAGGAGGCCAGTTCGTCTTCGAAGGTGTTGTTGCCCAGGCGTTTGATCTGGTCCAAGGTTATGGCGGCCTCGTCGGCGTCGATCTTGCTCAGCGCGAACCCCACATGTACCAGCACCCAGTCGCCGACACCCAGATCGTCATCCATCAACAGATCGGTGGCGACCACCCGCTCAACGCCACTGATGGCCACCGTCGCCCGCGGAACCTGCGGGTCGGGAATCGCCACCACTTCGGCGGGAACACCCAAGCACATACCTTCTCCTACCATCGCCCGGTCAGAACCGGGGCTGCGGCTATCATCACCTCCGAGACGGGGTTTGCGCCAGCCGCGCGTCCCGTTGCAGGCACAGAGCGGAGCGCAGCAGTGGATCCCAAGAACCGGCTCAACGACGACGAATCCGGCGTGAACGCCCGTATCGACCAGGTGCGCGCCCGGCGTCCCAGACTCACCGATGATCACATCACCTTGGCTCACGGCGCCGGCGGCAAAGCATCGGCAGCCCTTGTGGAGTCGGTCTTTTTGGAGGGCTACGGCAACGACGTGCTCTCCGAACTCGGCGATGCCGGGGTGATCGACCTGCCCGAGCTGGCCCCCGGTGCCAGACTGGCCATGTCGACCGACTCCTACGTGGTTTCGCCGATTCAGTTCCCGGGCGGCTCCATCGGCGAGTTGGCGGTCAACGGCACCGTCAATGACTTGTCGGTCTCCGGTGCGGTGCCGGTTGGCATCTCCGCAGCCTTCGTGATCGAAGAAGGGCTCTCGGTGGCGGTGCTGCGCCGCGAGGTGGCGGCCATGCGCGCCGCCGCCGAGACTGCCGGCGTCCGCATCATCACCGGGGACACCAAGGTGGTCTCCCGCGGTGCCGCCGATCAACTGTTCATCACCACCGCCGGGGTTGGCGTCGTGCCCGCCGGACGCACTCTGGGCGCTGCCCAGGTGCAGCGTGGGGACAAGATTCTGCTGTCGGGTGCTATCGCTGACCACGGCATGGCCGTCATGCTGGCGCGCGGGGATCTGGCTATCGACGCCCCCATCGCCTCCGACACCCGGGCGGTCAACGCCATGACCGAAGCGCTGCTGGCCGCCGCCCCCAACACCCGCTGGATGCGCGACGCCACCCGCGGCGGTCTGGGCACAGTGCTCAACGAACTCGCTCAAGCCACCGGCCTGGGGGTGGTCGTCGAGGACGAAGCGGTGCGGGTGCATGACATGACCCGCGGCGCCTGCGACATGCTCGGCATAGACCCGCTGTATGTGGCCAACGAAGGCACCTTCGTGGCCGTGGTGCCCGCCGACGAAGCCGATGCTGCACTGGCCGCCGTCCAGGCACTGCCTGGTGGCGACGAAGCGGCCCTGGTCGGACGCCTGGTCACCGAACCGGCGTCCTCGGTGGTGCTGGTGACCGCCTTCGGCGGCACCCGAATGGTCGACATGCTGGTTGGCGACCCGCTGCCGCGGATCTGCTGATGGCCACCAGGCCGGAAACCCGACCGCCCCGCCCTCCGGGCGTCGTCCTGGGTGAATTGGCCGCGGCCACCGCAGCCTTCCTCGACGCCGACGGTGACGATCTCGAAGAGGTCGAGGTGACGGGACTGAAGGTGTCCGAGCTTCGCTGGGAAGTGCGCCGCCGGCTCTCGGACTCTCGACTGCGCGGGCTGACCTGCCGCACCTGGAAGGCACCCGCCCTCACTCTCATCAACTGCCGCGTGGAGCAGGTGGACGCGGTCGCGCTGTCGGCACCCAACGCAGGCTGGGCCAACACCGAAGTGATTGGTAGCCGGATCGGATCGATCGAGGCCTACGACGCCGATCTGCGCCGGGTGGCGTTCACCGGCTGCAAACTCGGCTACCTCAATTGGCGCGAAGCCAATCTGAGCGATGTGGCCTTCACCGATTGCGTTCTCGAAGACCTCGACCTCTCCCGAGCCACCGCGACGCGGGTGTCGCTGGCCGGCTGTCGGATCACTCGGCTTGAACTGGCGAACTCGCGCCTGAAAGACGTCGACCTGCGTGGTGCCCAAGTCTCTGACGTGGTCTCCCCCGACGGGCTGCGCGGAGTGACGATTTCGGCCGATCAACTGTTCGACCTCGCCCCGATACTGGCGGCCCGAATCGGCCTGATCGTGGAATGAGGTTGCTGGCGCCGCAACCGCCGCCGAGCCTCAGCAGGTCGGGGCGGTGAGAAGCCGTCCCGACCACGCCTGGCCCAAGCTCAACCCGCCGTCGGTCGGTGGCACCACTCGATGGGTCAACACGGTGTAGCCGCGTTCGGTGAGCGTGGCGACCAGAGCGCTGGCGAAGAGGCGGTTCACAGCGACGCCCCCGGTGAGACCAACAGTGGTGGTGCCAGCAGCGGTCGCGGCGTCGTCAATACGGTTGGCGAAGACGGCAGCCAGCCGATGGTGGAAGCGCCAGGCCCGTTCCTCGACGCTGCTCTCGGCGCTGTCCAGGAGTTCAGTGAAGACCGCTCGACAGTCGTCGGCGACCTCCGCGCCTCGTTCTCCGGTTCGGCTGGTTGAGGAGCCCCGTTCTCCGGTTCGGCTGGTTGAGTTGCCTCGTTCTCCGGTTCGGCTGGTTGAGGAGCCCCGTTCTCCGATTCGGCTGGTTGAGGAGCCCCGCAGGGGCGTCTCGAAACCAGCGGCCGGGCTGTGGGGGTTTCGAGACGCGGCTTCGCCGCTCCTCAGCCAGCCGGTGGTGGGGGCTTCGCCGCGCTTCAGCCAGTCGGTGGTGGGGGCTTCGCCGCGCGTCAACCAGTCGGTGGCGGCTCGCTCCAAGGCCATGGCGGCATGTGCCTCGTAGCCGGCCTCCAAACAGAGGCCCAGGATGGCTGATGCGGCGTCGAACAGCCGTCCGGCTGAGCTGGTAGAGACCACGCCGGTTCCGGAGTCGAGTTGGGAAGCGACCAACCGGCGTTCGGCTTCGGGAGCATCGGTCGCCGCCGGGGTGCCGGAAAGGTCCAGTCCCCAGGAATGTGCCAGGCCCTGCGCGATCCGCCAGGGGTGCCGAATCGCCCGATCACCGCCGACCAGCGAGAACACCGGCACATGCCAGGCACGCTCCCAGACCGCCGGGGAGGCGCCGCCGACACCGACGGTGAGAACCTCGCCACCCCAGATCGTGCCGTCGCTGCCGTAGCCGGTGCCGTCCAAGGCGGCCACCACCACCGGGCCGGACGCGATGCCGTACTCCGCCAGCAGCGACAGGGCGTGCGCATAGTGGTGCTGCACCCGCAGCAAGGGAATGCCGTGGGCGTCGGCATACCGCTCGGCCCAGCCGGTGGTCGCGTAACCCGGGTGCAGATCGCAGACGATGATCTCCGGGGCCTTGCGATGGATGTCGAGTAGTTGAGCCACCGAAGCCTCGAACGCCTGCTGCGAGGCCAGCGATCCCATGTCTCCCACATGGGCCGATACGAAGGCCAGATCGTCGATGGCCAGCGCGAAGGTGTTCTTCAGCTCGCCGCCCACCGCCAGCAC
>DMIX01000070.1 GCA_003451975.1 Propionibacteriaceae bacterium | reverse complement strand
CAAAATCCGGAAGGTCGCTGGCAACCGGCGTTTGACAGCGTGGCAATAATATGCTACAATATAAGGAAATCAACTGGAGAGAACCTGTGGTTTCTCAGTTTAGCGAAATGCCCTTCAACTCCAACCTGATGCTTCTTGCTCTTAGCTTGCTCCTTGGTCTCAAGGAGCCGATACGGGTTGGGGGGTGTTCGGTGTAGCCAACACCACAGGCAAGGGACACGTGTACCAGCAGCCTCCTGACCGGGAGGCTGCTTTTTTGTTGTGCGGATCTCGCCCCGCTGCAACTCAGACATAAGAGGAGGTAACAACAATGGAGAAGGTCATCATTTTCGACACCACGCTGCGCGACGGCGAACAATCACCAGGAGCGACGATGACCCTGGAAGAGAAACTGGATATCGGTCGACAGCTTGCTCGCCTGGGCGTAGATGTGATCGAGGCCGGGTTCCCGGCTGCATCGCCCGGTGACCTGGAGGCGGTACGCCAGGTGGCGCTCGAAGTGCACGGGCCGACGATCTGTGGCTTGGCGCGCTCCAACAAGAACGATATTGATGCCTGCTGGGAAGCGGTACGCCACGCCGCGAAACCGCGCATCCACGTCTTCCTTGCCTCCTCGGACATCCATCTCGAATACAAGCTGCGTATGACCCGGCAGCAAGCGCTGGAGCAGGCACGCGAGATGGTCGCCTATGCACGCACCTTGTGCGACGACGTCGAGTATTCGCCGGAGGACGCCGGTCGCAGCGATCCGGAGTACCTCTACCAGGTGCTGGAAGCGGTGATTGGCGCCGGCGCGACCACAGTCAACATTCCGGATACGGTGGGATACACGACGCCGGAGGAGTTCGGTGCATTGATCCGCGGCATCAAGGACAATGTGCCCAACATCGGCAACGCCATCATCTCGGTCCACTGCCACAATGACCTGGGTCTGGCAACCGCCAACAGCCTGGCAGCTGTTCGCAATGGGGCACGACAGATCGAATGCACCGTCAACGGCATCGGCGAGCGTGCGGGAAATGCATCTCTGGAAGAGATCGTCATGACCCTCGCGACACGACCGCAGTTCTTCAACCTGGGAACCAACATCGATTCCACGCAGATCATCCGCACGAGCAACATCGTCAGCACGCACACCGGCATCTCCATTCAGCCCAACAAAGCCATTGTCGGCGCCAATGCCTTCGCTCATGAGGCGGGCATCCATCAACACGGGGTTCTGAAGAATCCGTTGACCTACGAGATCATGACGCCCGAATCCGTCGGCCTGTCCAAGAACGCGCTGGTGCTGGGGAAGCATTCCGGACGGCACGCCTTCAAGGAGTATCTGGAAGACCTGGGATACAGCCTGGACCGAGACAGCCTGGACAAAGTCTTCACGCGCTTCAAACTGCTGGCGGACAAGAAGAAACTGGTCACCGATGCGGACATCGAGGCGATCATCACCGATGAGCTGTTCCAGCCACCCGAAGTCTACAAACTCGAGAACGTCCAGATCTCGTGTGGCAGCAACAGCATTCCCACCGCCACCGTACAGTTGCGCACCCCCGAAGGGGAGATCGTCAAGGATGCCGCCCTGGGCGATGGCCCGGTAGATGCCGTTTACCAGGCGATCAATCGTGTGATCGGCGTCGCCAACGAGCTCGTCGAGTTTTCGATTCAGGCGATCACCGAGGGGATGGACGCAGTCGGCGAGGTCACCATCCGGATTGCGGCGGATGTCTCGACCAACGGGAACACAGTCAAGCAGGTATTCAGCGGGCGAGGCATCGATACCGATATCGTCGTCGCCAGTGCCAAAGCCTATCTATTCGCGCTCAACAAGTTGCTCGCTGCCAAGCGCGAGATGATCCGCCAGCAGCAGTGGGAAGCGGGTGGCAACCATGAACCCTTCCCGACCCGCGCAACGTTCACCATCGATGGCAAAGGGAGCAAAGACCTGTTCAAACCGTGAGGTTTTCACGACTTGTTCGACGCGGCGACGGCGGGGGAAAATGCAGCGAACGGGCAGGGACGTATGCCCCTGCCTTTTCCTGCGGCGTTCCGTCGTCCCGCGCTGCATTTTCTTTGCCAACACCAAGCCCTTGTGGTAAGATAGGCCATACACTAACAACCGAAGGGGACAACGATACACCATGCGAATGACCATTGCTGAGAAAATACTGGCGGCGCACGCCGGACTGGACGAGGTCACGCCGGGCGAACTGGTCGATGTGGAAGTAGACCTGGTACTGGCCAACGACATCACCGCCCCCATCGCCATCAAGGAACTGGAACGTGTCGGGCTGGACAAGGTGTTCGATCCCGAGCGGGTCGTGTTGGTTCCGGACCACTTCGCGCCGAACATGAACATCAAGGCGGCGGAGCAGTGCAAGATCGTGCGCGATTTCGCACACGATCAGGCGTTGACCAACTACTTTGAAGTCGGCAAGGGGGGTATCGAACACGTCATCCTGCCGGAGAAGGGTCTGGTTGCGCCTGGCGAGTTGGTGGTCGGCGCCGATTCCCACACATGTACGTATGGAGCCCTCGGGGCATTCTCGACCGGTATGGGCTCGACCGACATCGCTGCAGCGATGGCTACCGGTCATACCTGGCTCAAGGTGCCGGAGACCATCAAGTTCGTCTACACAGGAGAATTGCCTCGTTGGGTCGGAGGGAAAGACCTGATCCTGCACACGATCGGGGACATCGGCGTCGATGGAGCGCTGTACAAGGCGATGGAATTCAGCGGGCCGGTGATCGACCGGTTGCCTATGGATGGACGCTTCACGATGGCGAATATGGCGATCGAGGCCGGCGGCAAAGCGGGCATCTTCCACGTGGACGAGAAGACGAAGGAATACGTCGCTGGGCGCATCGAGCGGCCATACACCATCTACGCGAGCGACCCCGACGCCCGTTACGACGCGGTATACGAATATGACGTGACAGACATGGAGCCGGTCGTTTCGTTGCCCCACCTGCCGAGCAACGCGGTGCCCCTGAGCCAGGCGCGCGGTATCAAGATGGACCAGGTAGTCATCGGCAGTTGTACGAACGGCCGGTGGGATGATATGGTCACGGCTGCCGAGGTCTTGCGCGGACAGCGCGTCAGCGATGCGTTGCGCTGCATCGTCATCCCGGGCTCGCAGGCCATCTTCCGCAAATTGCTCGCGGAGGGGCTGATGGAAGTGTTCATCGACGCGGGGGCGGTGGTCAGTACGCCAACCTGTGGACCCTGCCTGGGCGGATACATGGGCATCCTGGCTGCGGGCGAGCGCTGCATCTCCACCACCAATCGAAATTTCGTGGGCCGCATGGGTCACCGGCAGAGTGAGGTGTATCTGGCGAATCCGGCGGTCGCCGCCGCATCGGCCATACTCGGACACATCGGCGGGCCTGCTGATCTCTAGCTGCTCCCACGCACCACCGGGCCGGAACCTAATCCTTTGTGCGCAGACCCTCCAGGGTGCCGGAAGCCCTGGAGGGTTTCTCGTAAGCTCGGCGTGTGGTGCAGGTCTTACATGGAACGACACACGGTTATCATGCGCCCGGAAGGCCACGCGCGCGCATGACGTGGCCACCCGGCGCAGCCTCCCCAAAATTGCAGTTGCGCCCCACGTCGCTTTTGCATTCCGCCGGAAGCGCACTAAAATATGGGTATCCGGCAGCAGCGGCGTGGGAGCGGTGGAACCGGCACCTGCGCCAGGTAACGGCATCCGAAGTAACCACAACCAGCTGTGGACATACGGCCAGCGTCGAAACCGCTTTCCCTGTCCTGAACGGGTGCATTCGCGATTTTTGGGGCCAGCGAGCATTGGACAGGTCGTGTTTTCAGCGTGATCTGCCAAATTCACACGAATATCTTCGTGCCGGTCAAGCCTGTGCCAATCCTGGACGCGTTCCGTTTGCGCGGAGGCTCACGGGAACACGCCACAGACCCCCGCACAGCCTGTGCGGAGATTGGCACAGGCTGGTCCAGTGGGTGTGCTCGCTAGCGCATTGGTCGTGTCAAAGACGCTGCACTTATCACCAAGATTCCTGGCTGTACCTGCCCTGGACGCCCACGTTGACATGGATTGACGGTCTGATTTCCGCTCACGATGCTGTGCAGGTACAAGCGAGGAGGAGGATCAGCCATGAACCAGATCAGAACCCTATCGTTCTGTTTCCTCATTGTGCTCATTTTGTTGATTTCGGTTCCAGTGTACGCGCAGGACGCGGAATTCGACGCGCTAGCGCAGAAGCTCGCCGCGCTGGGAATTACCCCGACCCGCATCGAAGGGAGCACGGCGGCACAGGTGCTCGTCGCCTACGAGCAGCACTTCGGCGAAGGTGATGGCGCTGTGCTATTCAATGCCCTGGCTGTGATGCGGACGGTGGTCGAAACCCTTCCGCAGGTGCAGCAGGTGGTTGTTTCCAGCAGCTACGCAGGCCAGCCCCTGGTCGAAATCACCGCCCAGAGCGCCGACGTCCGTGCCATGCACGCCAATCAGTTGGATATCGATACCTTTTACGACCGTCTCGCGTTCAACGAACAACATCCCCCCGACCAAGCGCTTCTCCAGAACATGGGACTGCTGAACATCTGGGAGCATGGGCTTACCCTGCAAGGGAACGAACTGCACCTCTCATTTGCGCAACCGGTTGTGGAACCGCCGGACAGCCTCGCGGTGGAATGGGTCCAGATTTTCGGGTGGATCGCGGACAAGACCGCCGGATTGACAGGTGCGACTTTGCACCCCTCGTTCCCAGATGGAACCCAAGTCATCGTGAGCGTTGACCTCGCCAATGTGCTCGCCTACCACTCCGGAGCCATGTCGTTCGCCGAGCTGCTCGCCAGCCTGGAGATAGCAGCGGTACCCGAGGTCTCTCTGGCGGAGGTGAGCCCTACGGTTACAACACCGCTCCTCGCAGCGCCGACCTCCACGACTTCCGTTGTGCTCTCCCTGGCGCCGACCGCACAGCCCACTCACCAAGTGATTCCGACGCTTCCACAGGTACAACCGCCTCCCACCCTGAACATACCAACGCTACCCCCACCTCCGCTGCAGCTTGCCGGCGGGCTGCCTGGGCCAACCCTTGCTCCGGAGGTAGAACCGCCGCTCGGCGAATTGGCTGCGCCCACGCCGTCCCAACTTGAGAGTCCGCCACTCGTGCTGGTCCAGCCCACTCTCCCGCCGCCACAGGTGGAGCCAGTCGCCACGCAGATCGCACTTCAGCCGGAGATGCCGGAACCACCACCTCCAACTCAGCAGCCTCCCGCCCTCCCCCAGCAGACCGTGGGGACCGGACGTATCGCATTCGCCTCCAATTTTCAGGGCGACTATGAGATCTACACCATCGATCCGGATGGAAGCAACCTGGTGCGTTTGACCGACAGACCGGGAGAAGATTGGTTGCCCGCCTGGTCACCCGATGGCAGCAAAATCGCCTACCAGTACATGTGCGCGGAACACGGCGTCTTTCATTTGTGCTTCATGAACGCCGATGGGAGCGACGTCCGGTGCCTGAAGCCAACCATACAAGGTAATCCCGTCAGCGTACAGCGTCCGGCCTGGTCACCTGATGGGCGGTCTTTTGTGTTCTCGGCGGAGTCCATGTCCCAGCCGACGACGGTCAATAGCATCTCCGCCGATGGCAGCACGCTGACGACGCTATCGACCGGCCGGGACCCCTCCTGGTCACCTGCCGATTCGCGCATCACCTTCATGGACAACGGTCAGGTATTCGTGATCAACGCGGACGGATCAGGAAAGCAGCAACTGACCAACAATCCCGGCTACTGCATGTACCCCACCTGGTCACCCGATGGCACACGTATCGCCTATTCGGTGGATGGGCAGGGTCTGCACATCATGAACGCTGACGGGTCCGGCGATCAGGTCATAGCCCCGAACACGAGCTGGGGACTGGCCTGGTCACCGGATGGATCGCAACTCGCGTTGGGGTCGGACAACATGGTGATGATCCTGGAGAGCAATGGCAGCTTCGTGCAGAATCTGATGCAGGGGGTGCAGCCTTCCTGGTCACGCACTGGCGGGGTTACTGCTGTGCCCCTCCCCGAAACATCAGCGGTTCAGGAGCAGCCAGCGCAAGTCCCGGCACAGGGCGTCAGCGCAGCATCCGGTCTGTCCGGCTACATCGCCTACCCGGTATTCAAACCCGCTATGTCCAAGCCCACATACGACATCTACGTCAGCAAGCCGGACGGTACGGAGCGACGATTGCTCTGGGAGTGGGGCCGCCAACCTGACATCCGCCGCGGCGATCTCCGCGTCGTTTTGAACGGTGACGGGCAAGGCAAGGACAACCTGTGGACGGTCAACATCGACGGCAGTGATCCGCGGGAATCCAGCCTGCATCCGGAAGACGCCCACCCGCGTTGGGGCCCGTACGGTGACAGGTTGCTCTTCGACTCCGAGTTCTATCTCTGGAACGACCAGCGGCAGTGGACAGTGTGGGTACAGAACAGCGTCGACAAAGGCAGCGATCCGGTTGCGGTCAACGTCGCCGATCGCGTCGTACCGGGCAAGTCACCGCTCTGGCTGGACAACGACTGGGTGGTGTACAGCGGGTGCAACTTCTGGGAAGGAGGCAGTCGCTGCGGGCTGTACACCAACCCGAGTTGGGGGGATGCGCGCGCCCGCATGTTGACCGATCAAGCCGAGGACACAGCCGGAGATTGCTTTGGAGAGCGGATCGCCTATATGTCCCGAGCGAGTGGGAATTGGGACGTATGGACGGTGAATTTCGACGGCGGCGGCAAGATGAACCTGACGAATCATCCGGCGAACGATGGCTTGCCGGCCTTCTCACCAGACGGGAGCAAGATCGCATTCCTCTCCGACCGCGACGGAGTCTGGGCCATGTGGATAATGAACGCCGATGGAACCAATCCGCAGCAGTTGTTCGACACTGGCGGTACAATGGGCGACGACTGGGCCACCGAGCGAATCAGCTGGGAATGATCTAACCATCCGAGGTCAAATAAAACGGACCGGTCTCGACTGATCGGCCCATTCCGGTTGTGGCGCTCTCACTGTACCGTGAACGTTTCCTTGAGCGAGTTATTGTCTTCACGAGCGCCTTCATTCACGACATTTTCGATATCCGCCGCCGCTCTTGCCCCATAGTTGAGCCGACGGGATGGAGCAGTGAACTGCCAGGCACAATGCGATGAGCCAGCGGGCGGCAATGACGGCACTTCACAGCGGAAGCTGAGCCCTGCACCAGGCGGGGTCGTCAATTGCGCCACCGAGGCCGGCGCCGGCCCATTCCCCTGATTGACCACCTCAAACTCCACGTAGAGATCCTGCCCGGCGCTAACCGGATTGGGGCTGACTTGCAGGTTGCCAATGACCAGGTCCGGTTTACCACCTGCCACCGGGTCGGGATGGTCTTCCGCATACAGGATCAACGTGACCGCCACATCGTTGTTGACCTCATCCTCTTCGTCGATCACGTTTTGCGCGTCCACCGTTGGCGAGGTAGATGACTGGCCGGGCAGCGCATGGGACTGCCGCGTACACTGCACCGTTTTCGCCTGTCCCGCATTCAAGCCGTTGTCGAAGGTCCACACACAATTGTCCACGCCCAATGCCTGGGGGAAGATCCACATCGCCTCGAACGGCACGTTGACATCGACCCCACTGCTATTCCGCACGGTCATCACCGCCGTGAAATTCTCGTCCGGCACCGGATGCGCCGGCTCGAAATGGGCA
>DMIX01000074.1 GCA_003451975.1 Propionibacteriaceae bacterium | reverse complement strand
CCTCGCCGCGCACCGCCTCGCTGACCAGCGGCATCGGATCGATGCCCACGTCCAGCGCGGTGGGATGGAACTGCACCATCTCGATGTCGCGCAGCGTGGCACCGGCACGATAGGCCAAGGCCAGGCCTTGGCCGCGCGAAGACAGTGGGTTGGTGGTGTGCTCGAACAATCCGCCGATGCCGCCGGTGGCCAGGAGCACCTGCGCGGTGCGTAGCTCGATCATTCCCGTTGGGGTGCGCACCAGGACGCCGGTCACGCCGTCGGCGTCGGTGAGGATCTCGGTGACCAGCGCGTACTCCCACAGCGATACCGATGCGGTGTGTTGGGCGGCGGTGAGCATGGCGCGCAGCAGCTCCGCGCCGGTCGCGTCGCCGGCGTGCACGATCCGGCGGCGGCTGTGTGCGCCCTCCAGGCCGAGCTTCAGACTGCCGGTGACGTCGCGGTCGAACCGGGCGCCCTGTTCGGTCAGCCAGTCGATGGCCGCAGGCCCCGCCGCCGTGATGGCCGCCACCGCTTCGGGCTCGCACAGGCCAGCCCCGGCGGCGATGGTGTCTGCGGTGTGCAGTTCGGCATTGTCGTCGGCACCCATGGCTGCAGCCACGCCGCCTTGAGCCCAGCCGGTGGAGGTGCCGATGCTGAGTGCGCCTGCGCTGAGCACCACGCACGGCAGCGGAGCCAACTCCACTGCGGCGCTGAGTCCAGCCAGACCCGCACCGATGATCACCGGGCCACCGGCCTCGATCACGGTGGCAGCATGCGGTGCTCGGGGCGTCGCCGAGGTTTGGCGAGGTGTCACCGGGCCACCTTCACTTCCAGCATCCGCGTCACCGCAGCACGGGCGCGATCAGCGACGTCGTCGGGGACGGTGACCTCGTTGGTCATGGTCTCCAAGGCGTGCCGAATGCTGCCCAGCGTGTTGCGTTTCATGTGCGGGCACAGATTGCAGGGACGTACGAAGTCGGTTCCGGGGAACTGCTGGGCGACGTTGTCGCTCATCGAGCATTCGGTGATCAGCGCGACCTGTTTGGGGTGTTTCGCCGCCACGAAGTCGACCATCTGCGCCGTCGAGCCGGCGAAGTCGGAGGCATCGACCACCGCTGGCGGGCATTCGGGATGGGCCACCACGGTCACACCGGGGTAGCCGTCGCGAATGTCGGCGATGTCGGACGGCGTGAACCGCTCATGCACCTCGCAGGCGCCAGGATGGGTGATGACCTCCACCCCGGTCTGACGAGCAACATTGGCGGCCAGGTACTGATCGGGAATCATGATGACCTTTGGCACGCCCAAGCTCTCGATCACCGCCACCGCATTGCCCGAGGTACAGCAGATGTCGGATTCGGCCTTCACCGCGGCCGAGGTGTTCACGTAGGTGACCACCGGCACGCCGGGATGGGCCGCGCGCAGCGCACGAACGTCAGTGGCCGTGATCGATTCGGCCAGCGAGCAGCCCGAACGCAGGTCGGGGATGAGTACCGTCTTGGCCGGATTGAGCAGCTTGGCGGTCTCGGCCATGAANNACACCTCAGCATCGACGTCGGTGGCCTCACGGGCCAACGCGAGCGAGTCGCCGGTGATGTCGGCAACGGCGTGGAAGATCTCCGGCGTCATGTAGTTGTGTGCCAAGATCACCGCGTTGCGCTCGTGCTTCAGCCGCACAATCGCCGCTGCATCGTCAGCCATGGTTGCCCACTCCACAGCGGGCACGACGTGCTTGACGCGCTGGTAGAGATCATCAGGGCTCAGGGTTGTGGTCATGGAACCTCCCTCGGTCGCCCTTATGCTACATCTGAGCAAAAGCCCTATTGCAAATCCGAAGCCCAAGGAGTGGACCAAATTGCCTACCAGCCCCCCGTCCTCTCCCACGTCGCTACACGTACTGCAAGTTGCTACAGGCGCGCCGGTAGCAACCTGACGCGCGTGTAGCGAAGACGGGGCGAACCTGCGGGACGGCGGGAGGGCAGACGGGGTACGAGCCCGGTCGGGGGAGAGCGCTAGCGGGCGCGGACGGTGGGGAGCTTGGTGCCGGCGATGCTGCGCTCGGCGAGTACCTGGCGGCGGAAGCGGTAGAGCCGGGCGGGGCGTCCGCCGGTCTGGGACAAAGTGCCGCCGGTCTCCTCAACCAGCTCCTGCTGCTCGATCACTCGGCGGAAGTTTTGGGTGTGAACCTGTTGGCCGGCCAGAGCCTCGACACAATCCTGCAACTGACGCAGCGTGAACTCCTCGGGCAATAGCTCGAAGACCACCGGGCGGTAGCTGATCTTGGCCCGCAGTCGCGCCAGTCCGGTCGCCAAGACGCGACGGTGATCTCCGACCATGCGCTGGCCGGGGGCAATTGGATCGGCCGACGCTGGCGATTCGGGAACCATCCCAGCCTCGTAGAGAAGCTCGTAGCGTTGCAGCACCAGGTCAGGGTGCCAGGGGCGTCCGTCGAGGCCGAAGGTGATCGACACCCGACGGCGTCGCTCGTCACTTCTCGCGGGGTCACTGCCAGCCCACAGCCCCAACGGCGGAGCGAGTTGATCCTCCACGACCGTGGCGCCGTCACGGCGGTCCTCCCAAGCGAACAGGTCGTACCAGCACTTCCATTCGCCGATGCCGGTGTTGCCCTCGGTGGTCAGACCCAGATAGGACACCGAGATCTCACGGCCGCTGTCGGTGCGATCAACGTCGGCGAAGGTGTAGAGCTGCTCCAGGTAGCCGAGCTTGCGGCCAGTCTGTTCTTCTACCCAGGCGCGGGTGGCTTGTTGGAGCGAGCGGTGGCTGGGCAACAGCGGCCCGGATGGCAGCCGCGACGGATCACCCACGGTGAGCACACAGGGCTGCCCATCAACCAGCGCCACCACGACGGCAAGCACTTCGGCGGTCACCGGTACACCCGACATAGCGCTCCCTTCGTCGGAGTCAGGATAACGGCGCTCACCCCCGGCTCGGGGGAGTCCGTGAGCTTGTAAGCTCGCATCATGCGACGCATCGTGAGTGTTCTGGCGGCTTTGCTGATCAGTGTTGCGTGGTTGGCGATGGTTCCCACCACCGCGCGAGCGGACGGTGAGGACTGGCGGATTCTCCGCTACGACGTTGTCGCCAAGGCTCACAAGCAAGGTGTCACCGCCGTGCAGCTCACTTTGGATTTCGACTTCGGCAATGAGGCCGGACATGGGCCTTACATCGTGCTGCCGCTGAAGCAGATCGGCACTAGCCGCACCGGTGAAGCGGTATGGCGGCTGTACGACTACACCGTCGGTGCGGTGTCCAGCCCGAGTGGCGCCAATGCCACCGTCGAATCCGGTGAATCCGATGGCAATCTGGTGATCCGGGTCGGCTCGGAAGGCCGGACCTTCACCGGGGTGCAGACCTACCAGATCAGCTACACCGTGCGCGGCCTGGTCGAGCCCAACCAGCAGAAAACCGGTCTGGACGAGTTCAACTGGCAGGTTGTCGGCGGAGGCTGGCAGGTTCCCATCGACAAAGTCACAGTGCACTACACCGGCCCTGCCCAGATCATTAAGGCGGCGTGTTTTTACACCGTCCAGTCGCCCTGTGAGACTGCCACCGAAGGAAAGACCGCGACGTACTCCGCCAGCGGTGTCGGCAATGGCGCCGGAGTCGAAGTTGTGGCTGGCTACCCGGTGGGAACCTTCGTGGGTGCCGAGCCTCACTACACCCATCGAATGACCGTCCAGAACATGTTCCCGATTACTGCGTTGACCGGCCCCGCAGCTGTGGTGGTCGCCGCCGGTGGGCTGTTCCTGCTGTATCGACGCACCCGGCGGTCCGGCCGCGACGAGGTGTACTTGGGAATGACGCCGGGCGTGACCCCCGCCTCTGGAGAGCAAACCGCTGTGGGCCACGACTCGACCGCAGCGCCGGTGGCGGTGGCCTTTCAGCCACCCAAAGGCGCGCGCCCCGGCGAGATCGGCACTCTGATGGATGCCACCGCCGATGACCGAGACATCACCGCCACCCTGGTCGACCTGGCCGTGCGTGGCCATATGGCGATCGAGCAGACCGGCAAGAAGGACTTCACCTTCACCCTCAAACAAAGCCCCGACCAGCTCGTCGGCTACGAGAGTAACCTGGTGAGCAACCTCTTCCGCAGCAGCGGTCAGGTCACCACTGACGATCTGCGTGACACGTCGTACTCCAGCCTGCTGTCTGATACCAGGACGGACCTGTATGACCGTGTCACCAAGGAACTGCGCTGGTACTCCCGAAGCCCGCGTGCGGTTCGGGTCGGCGCAATCCTCGCTGGTGTGGCTCTGGTCGGTGCCGGGGTCGGGTTGGGCTTTCTGCTCGGGCTGGTCGGCTGGGGCCTGATCGGCATCGCCGTCGCCATCGTCGGTATCGGGGTGCTGATCAGGAACAACAGATTCGGACGGCGGACCGCCAACGGGTCGGCGGTCTTGGCTCAGGCCAAGGGATTCGAGCTGTATCTGACGACCGCGGAGGCCGACCAGATCAAGTTCGAAGAAGGCGTCGACATCTTCTCCCGGTATCTGCCCTACGCCATGGTTTTCGGGGTTGCGGACCGCTGGACCACAGTGTTCGAGAAGCTCGCCGCCGACGGACGCTACACCTTCAGCCCCTACTGGTATGTCGGCTACGGGTATGGCCTCGGTCATGGCTTCGGAATGGGCGACTTGTCCCATTCGTTGAACTCGCTGTCCAGCAGCGTGTCGTCGTCGATTCAGGCGGCCAGCGCAGCCACCAGTGGCGGGTCCGGGTTCTCCGGCGGCGGCGGCTTCGGCGGCGG
>DMIX01000310.1 GCA_003451975.1 Propionibacteriaceae bacterium | reverse complement strand
GGGAAGCACTCGATCTGCAGGCGTCCGCCGGTGGAGCCTTTAATGTTCTCTGCAACTCCGATCATCGCTCCGGACGCCGGGTCGGCCACAGGGTAGAACATCTGGAGATTCCACTTGAATGTCTGAGACGCCGGCTGCGACGGTGTGGGGGTAGTCGGCCCCGGGGTTGTGGGAGTGGTAGGGGCAGCAGGCGGCGTGCAGCCAACTGCAAGCAGGCTGACAATCGCCGCTGCTGCCAATAGCAGGGTTAGCCTTCTGCCTTTCACGGGTTCACCTCCTCCGAGTTCTCGGCCCGCGACTCCGAACTGGTCGCGGAGCGAGTGGGGGTGATAGTACACGCGGCGCAGACAAGCGTCAATGTGAACTGTCATAGGTGACCTCAGTGCTCGCGCCGAATTCGATATCACGTGCGGCTGGGCACTCTGGAACGCTTCATCTGATTCAGTTGGGGATGCGCCGTCGACTCGGCGTGGCTCGTTCGTTGTTCCGACTGGCGTCTGATGCTAGAATCGGTGGATTCCGTTCAGGCGATGCAGGGTGATCTGCCACGGGGACCGCACATGGAATGTGTTCTCGCGATCGACCAGGGAACAACGGGCAGCCGGGCTGTGCTCTACGGGGCGGACGGAGCGCAACTGGCCTCGTCCTACCGTGAATTCCCTCAGCATTTCCCGCGTCCGGGGTGGGTGGAGCATGACGCGCTCGAGATATGGCGTAGCGTCGTGGGCTGTGTGTCAGACGTACTGACCCGGATTCCGGCAGTTACGGTGGCCTGCATTGGCATCACCAATCAGCGCGAGACCGCGGTGGCGTGGGACGCCGAGACGTCGGAGCCTTTGCACAACGCCATAGTATGGCAGTGCCGGCGCACCGCTGGCAGGTGTGCCACCTTGAACGCACAGGGTTCGACTGCCGAACTCGTCCGGCGCATCACGGGACTCCCCATCGACGCGTACTTCTCTGCCTCCAAGTTCGAATGGCTCCTTCAGAATGCTCCCGTGGTGGCGGACGCTGCCAGCAGGGGAACGCTGCGATTCGGGACCATAGACTCCTGGCTGCTGTGGAAGCTGACCGGCTCTTCGTCTCATCTGACCGACTACACCAATGCGGCCCGCACCATGCTGTTTGATATCGACCGCCTTTGCTGGAGTGCAGAGCTCCTGTCGTTGTTCGGCATCCCAGTCGAGACACTGCCTGAAGTGCGCGGCTCGTCGGGCGACTTCGGGGTGACATCGACCGGCTGCGGTCTGCCGCCCGGGATTCCCGTCAGTGGCGCGGCCGGCGATCAGCAATCTGCGCTCTTCGGCCAGGCCTGCTTCACTCCGGGCACTGCGAAGAACACGTATGGTACCGGCGCTTTTGTCCTCATGAACGCCGGAGAGCGACGTCCCGCGGGAGACCCCTGCCTCATCACAACGCTCGGCTGCGGCGCCACGGGCGCCCCCGTGTACGTGCTGGAAGGCGCCATATTCACCGCTGGCGCGGTTCTTCAGTGGCTTCGCGACAGTCTGAACCTGTTCGATTCCGCATCCGTGTCGCAGGCCATGGCTGAGGAGGTTGCGGACAATGCGGGGGTGTACTTCGTGCCGGCGCTCGCGGGACTGGGCGCGCCGTACTGGGATTCGGAGGCACGCGGAATGATTACCGGTATCACTCGCGCCACCTCGAAGCAGCATGTGGTCCGTGCCGCCCTTGAGGCGATGTGCTACCGGACCAGGGATGTTGTCGATGCCATGGTGCGTGACGCCGGTCTGCCGCTCACCGAACTGAGGATCGACGGCGGCGCCAGCGCCAACGATTTCGTGTGCCAGTTTCAGGCGGACATCCTGGGGGGCACGGTTGTCCGACCTCGCGACGTTGAGACCACGGCCCGTGGGGCAGCGTATCTGGCGGGGCTTGGCAGCGGATTCTGGAGCGACGTTGCGCAGGTCGAGGGGGCTCTCACCATCGATCGCGTCTTCGTGCCCACCATGGCGGAGGAACGCCGCCGCACACTGTATGAAGAGTGGAAGTGTGCGGTTCGACGTGCGCTGAGCACGTAACGGCGACGAAGTTGTAGTACTGCGATGCATAATGTCATTGTCATAGGTGGTGGGGTCGTCGGTGCTGCCGTCGCGAACCAGTTGTCTCACTACCGCGTGCGAACTGCACTTCTTGAGAAAGAGCAGGAGCTGTCATTTGGCGTGTCCAAGGCCAACAGCGGCATCATCCATCCCGGGACACAGAACCCGGCGAACTCTCTGAAGGGGCGATTGTGTGTCGAGGGCAACCTGCTTGTCCGTGAGATGTCCGAGGAACTGGACCTCGATTTCCAGGAAGTCGGCGAACTGATTGTTGCCTTTGACGATGGCGAAGTCGCCCGTCTCTGGCAGATGAAGCAGGAAGCTGAGGCGCTGGGTGTCCCCGGCCTGGAGATAGTCTCCCGTGACTGGCTCAGGGACAACGAGCCGAACCTCAATCGGGATGCGGTGGCGGCGCTCTATGCGCCGACTGCCGGAATAATCAGCCCGTATCGCTTCGTGTATGCGCTCGCCGACAGCGCAGCGCTCAACGGAGTGGAGGTGCACACGTCGACAAAAGTGGAGTGGATCGAACGGACGGTCGATTCGCATGCAGTCGGCGGCAGTGTCTTCACGTTGCACACGACCGGCGGTGAGTTCCGGTCACGCTACGTGGTCAACTGTGGCGGTCTGTATGCCGACGATATCTCAGCTATGATGGGCGTACGCAGCATCCACATCAGGCCGCGCAAGGGCGAGGAGTACATCCTCGATAAGAAGCGCCGCTACATCACCAGGCATCTCCTGTTTCCCGTCCCCACGCCCGACTCCAAGGGCATTCTCGTGACGAGAACGTCCGACGGCAATCCCATGATTGGCCCCACAGCCTACGTGGTGGACGACAAGGAAGACCTGTCAACCACGGACGAAGGACTTCGGCAGGTGCTTCGCGTTGCACAGCGTCTCGTGCCGGCTATCGACCCGGCGGACATAATCGCCTATTTCGCGGGATTGCGACCCGCTACCGGCGAGGACTTCGTAATACGGAGCGAAGACAAGGCGCCAGGCTTCGTAAACGTGGCTGGCATCCAGTCGCCCGGATTGACTGCCGCCCCCGCGATAGGGAGGTACGTAACCGGGCTGCTCTCTCGGTCGGGACTGAACCTGCCCCCGAAACGCCGAACACGCACGCGCGTGCCCAAGACTGTGCACCTGTTCTCAATGCCGACCGCTGAAGCTTCTGAGCTGGTAGCGAAAGACCCGGAGTATGGCGACATCGTGTGTCGCTGTGAGACGGTCTCGTTGCGGGAGGTCAAGGACGCGATAGGGGCGGGCGCGACGACACTCGATGGCGTGAAATACAGGACCCGAGCGGGCGCGGGCAGATGCCATGGCAGCTTCTGTACATGCCGCATCATGCGCGTGCTTTCTGAGGAGACCGGGCAGCCGGTAACCGCGATCTCGAAGAGGGGCAAGGGTTCCGAACTTGCGGTAGAGGAGCGCTGCGATGGATGAGCGCGCGCTCGTCGTAGTCGGTGGCGGTCCCGCCGGTATGGCTGCGGCCCTGTCGGCGTGGGAGCGCGGGGTGCGCGATATCCTTTTGCTTGAGCGAGACCGCCACCTGGGTGGCATCCTGAACCAGTGCGTGCATCCCGGATTTGGTCTCGTGCAGTTCAAGGAAACGCTGACCGGACCTGAATACGCCGACCGCTTCGTGCAGCGTGTCAGGGCGACGAGAGAAATCGAGGTGAATACCGGCTCGTTTGTCGCTGAGCTCAAGCCGGGTAAGGTGCTCACGTACTTCAAGCCTGGTGAAGTGCGCTCCGTCAGGGCCGGTGCGCTTGTGATGGCGACCGGTTGCCGGGAGCGAACACGTGAGATGATTCAGATCCCCGGCTCGCGACCGGCGGGCGTGTTCTCCGCAGGGTTTGCACAGCGGATGATGAACATCGAGGGTCTCCTCCCGGGCAGGCGAGTGGTTGTCATCGGCTCCGGAGATATAGGCCTCATCATGGCGCGACGCCTTTCGCTGGAGGGGGCGACAGTGAGTGCGGTCGTCGAGATCCAGCGCCAGCCCACCGGACTGAAGCGGAACATCGTGCAGTGCCTCGATGACTTCGGCATTTCCCTGTATCTAGGACACCGGGTGGCGTGGATTCACGGCAAGGACAGAGTGGAAGCGGTCGACGTCGCAGCCGTGGATGAATTGGGATGTGAGGTTGCCGGGGGCAGATTCTCCATCCCATGTGACACGGTACTGGTGTCCGTGGGCCTCATACCGGAGAATGAGCTCATCGAGATGGCGGGGGCGGAGATAAACAGGCGAACGAATACCCCGGTTTCGAGCGATCTCAACTACACGTCGATTCCTGGGCTGTTTGTGTGCGGCAATGCCTATCGGGTGTACGACATTGTGGACTCGGTGACGCGGGATAGCGTGATAGCAGGCAGGCAAGCCGCCGAGTACCTTGCAGCAGGGTGAGCAGATGCCGGCAATGGATAGAAAAATCACGTGCATCGAGTGCCCCACCGGCTGTACGGTGACCGTTGCCGTCGAGGACGGAAAGGCGGTGCGGGTGGACGGCTTCGGCTGCCGCAGGGGCCGTGACTATGCCATCTCCGAGGTGGAACATCCCGAGCGTCTGCTGACCACCACGGTACCCGCGTGCGGTCTTGCTGTCCGCATGGTTCCAGTGCGTACCAGTCGTCCCATCCCTCGCGATATGCGGACACAAGCTATGGAGACTATCAGGCAGGTGAGACTTCGACACGCGGTTAAAGTCGGCGACGTCATCATTGAGAATCTCCTTGGTCTCGGGGTGGATGTGGTTGCCACACGTGAAGTTCTCTCAGATACCTGACAAGTCGGCGGTGAAGGCAAAGGTATGGCCTTCTTCGCGATCGATACGCGCTCGCTTGTGACTCGGAGGGGGTACACGTATACTCAGTCCCGTGTGTGTCGCCATCCGGTGGATAGCACAATCGTGAGGAGGTAGTCCGATGAGAAGCA
>DMIX01000056.1 GCA_003451975.1 Propionibacteriaceae bacterium | reverse complement strand
GGGGATGTCCCGATCACCCTGGATCGTGCGAATGCCCCGTGTGCGGTGAACTCCTTCATCTCGCTGGCCGAGCAGGGTTTCTACGACGACACACCGTGTCATCGACTGGGGGTCGCCACGGGCTTCTCGATGCTGCAATGTGGCGATCCCACCGGAACCGGCGCCGGTGGACCGGGGTACCAATACAGCGAGGAGTTGACCGGCAACGAGACCTACCCGGCAGGGACTTTGGCGATGGCGCGCACTTCGGCACCGGGCAGCCAGGGATCACAGTTCTTCCTGGTGTTCGACGACACCCAGTTGAGCCCGGATTACACCGTGTTCGGAACCATCGACGCCACCGGCATCGCCGTACTGAAGCAGGTGGCCGCGGCAGGTACCGACAACAGCGAGGGCGAGGGTGTGGAGCATCCAGCTAAGCCGGTGACGATCACCGCGGTGACGCCGCGCTGAGCTGTGCCAGAGCCGAGATGACGGCCTCCGGATTGTCGGAGTGCACCCAATGCCCGGCAGCGGGAATCTCCACGGTGCGGACCAGCGGAAAGTACTGCTGCATCAGTCGGATGTCCTCGGGACGGTAGTAGGCCGACTGTTGACCGACGATCCAGGCCGTGGGGCCGGGGAAGCTCGGTCCGGCGGTGATCGGCCAGTCGGCGATGTCAGCCAAGGATCGATCGATGAGATCGAGATTCGGCTGCCACTGCCAGCCGTCACGGTCGCGCAGGTTGGTGAGCAAGAACTGGCGTACCGGTGGCTGCGGGATCTGCTCGGCGAGCCTCGCGTCGGCATCGGCCTTGCTGGTGACGGTGCTCAAGTCCAGGCTGCGCATGGCGTCGAGGAAGACTCCGAATCCGGACACCTGGGCTGAGTTCGACGGCGCGATGTCCATCACAGCCAGCCCGGCGAACACCGACGGCTCGCTGAGGGCAGCCAACATGGCCACCTTGCCGCCGAAGGAATGACCGGCCAGTACCAGCCTCGGATGTGCTCCGAACCGATCGATGATGTCGTCGACGACGGTCGCAACGGTATCGGCGTAGCTGAAATCGTCAGTCCAGTCGCTGTCACCGTGATTGGGCAGGTCATAGAGCGCCGAGGCACCGAGACCGCTCAATCCCTGGGCGATACGCATCAGATTGCGGCCCCGCCCGAAAAGCCCGTGCAGGAAGACGAAACGAGGGTTTCCCTCGCCGACCATGGTGACGTTCAGACGGGTCATCACTTCCTCCTGCTCCAGCATGCACTGTGCCAATGGCGTCGATCCTCGACTGCCGAGGACGAGCCGATGTCGGGAATCCGTGGCCACACCACGACATGGGCGACGCCGGGCCCGAAGCTGCGATTGCAGCCTGGGCATCGGTAGGTCTTGGTGGCAGCGTCAGCCGACATGGCTTGCACCATCCACTCACCGTCGTCCTTGCGGTCGGCGCGAGCGAAGGCACCCACCGACAATGGTCGGGGTGCACGCAGATGCTTGGAAGGGCGTTTGGCCATGATCTTGTCCTATGACATGAGGGCTGAATGGGCAAGCCGGAGCGAGGCCGTGTAGGTTGGCCGAGTGCGCCTGCTGATTGCCCGTTGCCAAGTCGATTATGCCGGACGACTCACCGCTCACCTTCCGATGGCGACGCGACTGATCATGGTCAAAGCCGACGGATCGGTGTCGATCCACGCCGACGATCGAGCCTACAAACCGTTGAACTGGATGAGCGCCCCCTGCACGCTGACCGTGACGCCGCCGCTGGCGGATGTGGAGGCTGTGGTGGAGGCCTGGGAGTCCGAGCTCACCGAGGTGTGGGAGGTCCGGAACAAGGACGGCGACACCTTGCAGATCGCGATCGGGGAGGTCTTCCACGATTCGGCCCACGAGTTGGGCATCGATCCCGGGCTGCAGAAGGATGGCGTTGAGGCACACCTGCAGGCGCTGTTGGCCGAGAACCCCGCTACTTTCGGCCACGGGTGGACCCTGGTGCAGCGGGAGTACCTCACTCCGATCGGTCCGGTGGACCTGCTGTTCCGCGATGACAGCGGTGCCTATGTGGCGGTGGAAGTGAAGCGTCGTGGCGAAATCGACGGGGTGGAGCAACTCACGCGCTACCTGGAACTGATGAATGCCGACCCGTTGCTGGCGCCGGTGCGTGGTGTCTTCGCAGCTCAGCAGATCAAACCGCAGGCCAAGACTCTGGCAGGCACTCGAGCCATCGAATGCCTGCTGGTGGACTACAACGCCCTACGCGGCCTTGATCACAGTGAGGATCGGCTGTTCTGAGCCGATTCAAATGCGGTCCAGGTGAGGAACCAGCACCTCGCGGTACAACAGCAGCAAGGCGGCGGTGATCGGGATGGCCAAGATGGCACCGATCATGCCGATGAGCAGGCCGCCGGAGATCGCGGCCAGCATCACCAGCACCGCCGGGATCTGCACCGAATGTGCGAACACGCGGGGTTGGATGAAATAGGCGTCGATCTGTTGGTACACCAGGAAGAAGGCCAACGTGATCAAACCAGTGGTGGGGGAGAAGGCGAACCCGACGATGGACAAGATGATCATCGAAATTGTGGTGCCGACCAGTGGCACGAAGGCGAACATGCCCACCACGACGGTCAAGGCCATCGCGTAGCGTCCCATTCCGACAATGTTCAAGAAGGTGAAGGCGACCGTCATCGAGATCAGCACGACGGTGAACAATCCGGACACATACCCGCCGACGCGGCGGAACATCTCGTTCGCCAGGTATCTCACCCGAGGTCGGCGCGAGGCTGGTGCCAACTGATAGATGAGCTCCTTGATCGACGGCAGCGTGATCAGGAAATACAGGGTCAGCACGGTGGTGATGATGACGGTGAAGATGACATTGGCCACGACCTGACCGGCTCCGACCAAGCCACCGAAGAGACCGGTGATGAGTTCGCCTGAAGTCAAATACGAAACGGCGCGATCAATGACCTGGAATTGGGCGTCGAAGGCGGCTATCTGAGGATTCTGGCGCAGGTTCTCCAGATAGGACGGCGACTGGATCATCAACAGATTCACCTGTTCGGTGACCACTGGAACGACCGCCCATCCGGCGAGCACCAGCAGCCCGATGACAGCCATGGCGACGATCAGCACCGCCAAGCCTCTGCGAATACGGTGCTCGTGCAGCCAACTCACGGCGGGATTCAGTCCGAGTGCGATCGCCAGTGCCAGCAGCACCAGCACCAGGATCGTGCGCAAATTGACGATGGCTGTCACCAGTCCGAATGCTGACAGAGCCCCCAAGGTGAGAAGGAAGCCGATCTGCAGCGGACTGCGCTCCAGCAGCGAGACCCGCGGCTTGTCGGCGTCAGTGACCCCCGGATTGAAATCCGGGGGTGTCGGCTGTGTGATGCGACGCCAACGGCGTAGCCAACTGCGGCTGGAGTCCGGTGCCGCCGACACCGTCGGTTCGACTTCGTGCGGATCCGACGGATTCGGCTCGTCGGCGGAGGTCATGAGCTATTCCGCACCGACCGTGTGGGAAATCAGTGATTCGTCAGAGCCCTTCTTGGCGGACCTGCGCACGATGACTTCGGTCTCATCGGAATCATCTGCGG
>DMIX01000055.1 GCA_003451975.1 Propionibacteriaceae bacterium | reverse complement strand
GATCCTGGGCTCTACCCCCACCGCACTCAACGGTGTCGACCTCGGCGGTGTGGGCTGCAACCTCATCGGCAACGGCACCGTACTGGCCTCCGGCGCGGGTGCGGCCGTCCTCGGATCGCCGATCAACGCCCTGGTGTGGCTGGCCAACACCTTGGGAGCGCGAGGTATCGGCTTCACAGCCGGCCAGGTGATTCTCCCCGGATCGGTCACCGCAGCACAGGCGGTGAGCGCCGGCTCGGTGGTCACCGCAGATTTCGGCGCCCTGGGCGCTGTCACCGCAGTTTTCGGCTGAGCGCAACTCCAACGAAAGGAACCTGATGGCCACCAAGGCAATCGCAGCGATCGTCGGGCCGGGCAATATCGGCACCGACCTGATGTTCAAGCTGCTGAACCGCTCCGACGCGATCGACTTGCGCTACATGATCGGCGTCGACCCGGCCTCCGACGGGCTTGCTCGCGCCGCTCGGCTAGGGGTGACCGCCAGTGCTGAGGGTGTGGACTGGTTGCTGGCCCAGGATGAGGCTCCCGACATCGTGTTCGAGGCCACCGGCGCCAAGGCGCATCTGGCCAATGCCCCGCGCTATGCCGAACGCGGCATCGTCGCCATCGACCTGACGCCGGCTGCAATCGGGCCCTACACGGTGCCATCGATCAACCTGACCGAGAATCTCGACCAGCCGAATCTGAACATGGTGACCTGTGGCGGTCAGGCCACCGTCCCGATCGTGTCAGCGATCTCTTCGGTGGTGCCGGTGGATTACGCCGAGATCGTGGCCTCCATCTCCTCGAAATCCGCCGGACCCGGCACCCGGGCCAATATCGACGAGTTCGTCGAAACCACCGCCGACGCAGTGGTGAAGATCGGCGGAGCGCGCACCGGTAAAGCGATCATCATCCTGAACCCAGCCGAACCCGCCGTGTTGATGCGCAACACGGTGTTTTGCTCGGTGCCCGCCGAGGTCATCGAGAACCAAGAACTGCAGGATCGGGTGACCGCCTCGATCCATCGGATCGCCGATTTGGTGCGCGAATATGTGCCCGGCTACGAGCTTCGCGCCGAGCCCCAATATGAGGCGCCCCAGGAAATCTGGAACGGCATGGCCCGCGTCGCGGTCTTCCTGCAAGTCACCGGACGCGGCGACTACCTGCCGCCGTTCGCCGGAAACCTCGACATCATCACCTCGGCTGCCGCCCGGGTCGGTGAGCTGATCGCCACCGGACGCATCATTCCGGCCAAGAACGCAGACCACTCCTTGGAAGGAGCCAACTGATGAGCCCTACCCCGACGCTGGACCGCGACGGCACCGTGATCGGCACCCAACGCGAGGTTCGCCTGACCGACACCACGCTGCGCGACGGCTCTCACCCGATGCGGCATCGCTATTCCGAGAAGCAGGTGCGCGAGGTGGTGCGTGCCCTCGACGNNAACGATGCCAACGTCGAGGTCATTGAGGTGACGCACGGCGACGGCTTGGGCGGCTCGTCGTTCAACTACGGCTTCGAGGCAGTTGACTCCGCCGAGCTGATCGCCGCTGCCGTGGAGGAGGCCAAGCAGGCCAAGATCGCCTGCCTGGCACTACCGGGTGTGGCCACCGTGGAGCACATGAAGCAGGCCCGCGAAGCCGGGGCGAGCATCGTTCGGATAGCGACCCATTGCACCGAAGCCGATGTGTCGATCGAGCATTTCCAGGCCGCCCGCGAACTCGGTTTCGAAACGGTCGGCTTCCTGATGCTCGCCCACCGCATTGAGCCAGCCGAACTGGCTGCCCAGGCCGCGATCATGGCCGATGCCGGCTGCCAGTGCGTCTATGTGGTCGACTCGGCCGGTGCGCTGATTCTGGAACAAGCCTCCGATCGGGTGAAGGCGCTGGTCGACACCATCGGCGATCGGGCCCAGGTCGGCTACCACGGCCACCAGAACCTATCGATGGGGGTGGCGAACTCGGTGCTGGCCTACCGTGCTGGCGCCCGTCAGATCGACTGTTCGGTGTACGCCATGGGCGCCGGGGCGGGAAACACCCCCACTGAGGTGATGGCTGCGGTCTTCGACCGGCTCGGGGTAGATACCGAAGTGGACGTGTTCAAGATGCTCGAGGTCGCCGACAAGGTGGTGCGTCCGATCATCGAGCGGCTGCCGGTAATGGACCACGGCTCGATCATGCAGGGCTACGCCGGGGTGTACTCCTCGTTCCTGCTGCACGCCGAGCGGGCCGCGCAGCGTTACGGCGTGCCTGCGCCGCAGCTGCTCTGGGAAGCCGGTCAGCGCGGCTATGTCGGCGGCCAGGAAGACATGCTCATCGACATTGCGCTGGAAATGGCAGGGCAGGCATGACCGAGTGGACCCGCGACCTGGTCGCCACCGAACTATTGGCCTGCGAGGCTGAACGCCGCGACCGCGGCCGCTTCACCGACGAATGGGCAGAGCTCGACCTCGCCGAGGCCTATGCCATTCAAGACGAGACGTTGTGTCGTCGCCTAGAGCGTGGCGAAACCTTGGTCGGGGTGAAACTCGGGCTCACCTCCCGGGCCAAGCAGCAACGCATGGGCGTCGATCAGCCCTTGGTGGCCTGGCTTACCGACGCGATGGTGCTGCCCGGCGGGGTGCCGGTGCCGAACTCGCGGTTCATCCATGCCCGAGTCGAACCGGAGCTGGTTTTCATCATGGGTGCAGATCTGGCCGGGCCAGGGGTCACCGCCGCCACGGCGATGGCGGCGGTGCAGACAGTGATGGCCGGCGCAGAGGTCATCGACTCCCGCTACACCGACTTCCGGTTCCGGGCCGCCGATGTGGTCGCCGACAACGCGTCCGCTGCGGCTTTCGTGACCGGTCCGGTCATGGCGTCGCCGGAGTTTCTCAACCTGGCCAACGAGGCGGTCGTGGTCGAGGTCGAAGGGCGTGTCGTCGACACCTCGACCGGAGCGGCGGTCCTCGGTCATCCCGGAGAGGCCTTGGCGCTGGCGGCCAATGTGCTGGCCGAACGCGGTATGAGCATCCAGGCCGGACAGATCGTGCTCACCGGAGGCATCACCGATGCCTATCCGATTCCACCGGGGGCCAGCGTGGCCTTCCACTTCAGCAGCTTGGGATCGATCCACATCGCAGGAGGCGAGTAATGCCGATCATCGAAGTCACCATGGTCGAGGGCCGCTCAGCAGAGCAGATCCGCGCCCTCATCTCGGGCCTGACCAGCGTCACCGAGCAGGCCATCGGAGCCAAGAAGGAGAGCATCCGGGTGATCGTCCGCGAGGTGCCCAAGACCCATTTCGCCGCCGGCGACGTCACCTTGGCCGAGAGGGAACAGCACAATGGTTGAGTTCATCGGGCACTTCATCAATGGACGCGAAGTCCCCTCCGTCGACGGGCGCACTTTCGAGACCGAGAACCCCTACACCCAGCAGGTGTGGGCACAGGTGGCCCACGGCGGCACCGCGGACGCCGACGCTGCGCTCACCGCAGCCCGCGATGCCTTCGATAACGGGCCCTGGCCGCAGCTCGGCCCGCAGGCGCGGCAGGCCGTGCTGCGCCGCTTCGCCGAGTTGATGTTGGAGAACAAGGCCGACCTGGCCCGCCTCGACACCCTCGACATGGGCAAACCGACGCCGCAGGCCGTCGCCGACGTGGAGCGCTCGGCGTGGAACATCCGCTTCTTCGCCGATCACCAGGTGATGAGCAGCGGGGAGCAGTACCCGATGGATTCCGGGCATCACGCCTACTCGGTGTACCAGCCTGCTGGTGTGGTGGTGGCCATCGCGCCATGGAACTTCCCGCTGATGATGGAGTCTTGGAAGGTGGCTCCGGCGCTGGCGTGGGGCAACACTGTGGTGCTGAAGCCGTCGGAATTCACGCCGGCTTCGGCGGTGCTCTTCGCGAAGCTTGCCGTTGAGGCGGGCATCCCGGCAGGCGTGTTCAACGTCCTGCACGGCTATGGCGACACCGGTGCGATGCTCACCGGCGATTCCCGGGTGGATCGGATCACGTTCACCGGGGAGTCGCGGACCGGCAAGATCATCGATGCCGCCGCCAGCCAGAACCTGATTCCGGTGTCGCTGGAACTAGGCGGCAAAGGCGCCAACATCGTCTTCGACGACGCTGAACTCGACAACGCGGTGGACTGGGCGATCCAGGCGATCTTCCGCAACGCCGGCCAGGTCTGTCTGGCCGGGTCGAGACTGTTCGTCCAGCGGGGGATCTACGAGACCTTCTTGGCGGAGTTCAAGCGCAAGGCCGAGGCGATGACGGTCGGTGACCCGCTGGCCGAGGGGACCGAATTCGGGCCACTGTCCAGCCAAACCCATTACGACAAGGTGAAGTCCTACGTCGACTCGGTCGAATCCGAAGGCGGACGGGTGCTCACCGGCGGGGTCAGCGACGGCCTGTTCGTGAAGCCGACGATCATCGTCGACCTGCCCTACACCGCTACACAGTATTGCCAGGAGATCTTCGGCCCGGTGGTCGTGGTGAACGTTTTCGATACCGAGGACGAAGTGGTGGGTCTGGCCAACGACACCCGCTACGGGCTCAACGCCATGGTGTTCACCGAGAACCTGTCGCGCGCCCACCGGGTCGCCGCCAACCTGAGGGCCGGGACGGTTTGGGTGAACTGCTTCTTCATCCGCGACCTGCGTGCCCCCTTCGGAGGGGTCGGTGAATCCGGGATCGGCCGCGAAGGCGGCAACTTCTCCCGGGAGTTCTTCACCGAACCCAAGGCGGTCGTGATGCAGATACACCGCAACTCGCAGTAGCGAACACCAAACCTCGGATCAACGGAGACCGACATGACCACGATCACGATCGACGGCACCGGACTGGTGCTGCTGGCTCGCGACGGTGAGACCATCACCGACACGATCCACCGCGCCGGCCTCTCGCTGAACGAGGCCTGCCGTCGGGGTGGCTGTGGCCTGTGTCGGGTGCAACTGGTCCACGGCGAGGTCGAATTCAATCGCACGGTCTGCGAACAGGCACTGCCCAGCGACGAACGCGCCGCTGGGATGACTCTGGCCTGTCGGGCCGTTCCCCGCGGCGATATCACGATCGCCGTACCTGCGCAGCGGCTGCGCGTGATCGTACCGCTGCTCACCACGCTCACCTCAACGCCCCAGCCGGCGGCGGCGTCCGAGGGAGATCCGCCGGAGGTGGAGGTACCCCCTTTCGTGAGGGTGCCCGTCCGCCGCAACCGACGGAAGGAGGGTGAGAAACGAGCAACAACTCGTGCTGTGGCCGCAACCGGCTGACGGCATCCGGCCGGGCTGGCCCCCGGCATCCACACCAAACAGCTATGAGCTAAGGAAAGGAGTGAAATCCAATGGGAGTTATCAGATTAGGTTACGTCCACATTCGGGTCACCGACATCGAGGAAGCGAAGCGGCACTACACGCAGACCGTGGGCTTCCGTCTGGTTAAAGATGATGGCAAGACGGTCTACTTGAAGGGCTGGGACGAGTGGGACCACCACTCGGTCGTGCTCGAAGAAGGTGGCGTCGGCGTTATCAAGCTTGGTTACAAGGTGAACCGCGCTGAGGACATCGAGGACATCGAGCGCAAGTCTCAGACTTTCGGTGTGACCACCGAGCGCATGAGCAAGGGCGAGAACACCGATACCTCCGACGGCCTTCGGATCATTCTGCCGACCTCACATGTGGTCGAGGTGTACCACGACATGACCCTGCTGGGTTCTGATGTCGGCGCCATCAACCCCGACGTGTTTCCGCGGGATCTGATCGGCATCGGTGCACCGCGCATCGACCATGCCCTTCTCGGCGGCGACAACATCGCCACCACCGAGAAGTTCTTCACCGAGGTGTTCGACTTCTATCAGGTCGAGCGTCTGGTGCCGGACCTGGATCACATGGATACCCCGCTGGCGTCCTGGCTGGCCGGCGGCAACCGCGGCCACGACGTCGCACTCATTCAAGGCGATGGCTACGACGGCAAGCTGCACCACTTCGCCTTCCACCTGCAGGATTGGAACGACATCCTGCACGCAGGTCAGATCATGGCGATGGACGACGTTCCGATCGAACTCGGCCCATCTCAGCACGGCATCACCCGTGGCCGCACGATCTACTACTTCGACCCTGCCGGCAACCGCAACGAGGTGTTCGCCGACGGCTACGTCGCCCAGCGTGATCGGCCCACCACCATTTGGACCGCCGACAAGCTGGCCAAGGGAATCGACTACGTCACCCGCAACCTCAGTGAGACCTTCGCGACCGCGCTCACGTAGGCCCTGACAGGTTTGGGGACACGCCAGTTGGTGTGGTGGGGGTCGGCTCTGATCGAGTCGGCCCCCACTGCTGCGTCCAGAGGAGGCGGCGGGGCGAATCGGTCTCAGTCGCGTCGTGTGGGCTCGGTGCCGCCGGTTTGCTGTTGGTAGTCAGGTAGTGGGGTCACCGCCATGCGTGGTGGGGGTCAGCGATTCGACCCACAAGCCTCAGTTTCGCGATCTGGGTTGCCACGAGGGCGTCATTGGATCGATCACAAATCAGCCGCTTGGCTCATCGTGCAGCCGTCGAGGCTCAGAGGCTGCCGCAGGCCGGACACGAACTCGCCCCGATCAGTGGCGGCGTCCGCGAACCGCAGCATCTCGTGCGCGGCGTTGCGCTTCAGCAAGGAGTGGTTCATGCACCTCCACGCCGCGTCTGCCTAGGCGTGCTATGTCGTCGTCCGATGAGGCTGCGAGCTTGCGGCACTGACCCAGAATTGCTGCGTAGCGTTGGTGGTCCTCACCCCAATGAGTACCCGCCGTGAGTAGCCACAAGAGCCCATCCGGCTCGACGCCGAGTGGCATGAAGAGGCGTGCAATGTTCTCGAACGATATCCCGGGCCCGTTCTGGCAACGTCCAGCATGCAAGAGATGATCTGGCTCGACTCGAGCGGCACCACTCTCCAATGCAGCCCGAGCCCACTCCACACTTCCAGCCGACAACGCGCAGAACAACTCGTTCGCGTTGCGCGTGTCCGCGACCCGCAACCACAGGCATTGGCGTTGCTCGGCGTTGAGCTCGCGGAGGCTCTCGCTCCACTCATCGAAGCTGTTGCGTGTAGTGACGCTCTGAGCGTGCCTTGCGAGCAGATCGGCGTAGACGTCGGGGGCTTCGCGTGCGATCGCTCTCAGTGCTTCTTGCTCGTACGAGTCCTCAAGTACGGACGGCAGCGTGAAATACGCGATTGCTTCGGTCCAGTTCGGAGGTGCCTCGAGCACGCTTCGACCCGGGGGTGGGCCGATGGCGGCTCCAGCCGCCCACAGGGCGGCGGCGGTTCCTCGGAAGACTGGATCCGGGTGGGTGAAGAGGAGCGTCAGCTTCCACTCGGGTGCGTGTCGGAGGTCAAAGATGCTGTCGGACTTGGCGAGGTCCGCGGCGGTTGTTTGGCTGACAATGCGCTGAGCGAGTTTCTTGTCGGCGTCGTGGCGGAGCACGGCGTCCAGAAGCGCTGGCCGAGTTACAGAGTCGTTGAGCAGCGTTGTCACGGTGGCTTGGTCGAGGCCTCCTTGGGAGACCGCAGCATCGATGAGGATTCCGCATTGAGCGCTGAGGCCGGCCTCGAGCGCCGCAGTCAGCCACCTTGTGGCGTCAGGTTCGTTCGCAATCTTGCGCATGATCCGCCACGGGGCTGCACTTTGTGCTTTCGCTAGTTGGAGGTCGTCTTGGTTGGCCGCGATCCACCGCATGATCTCGGTTGGAGCTTTCTGCAGGTATGGCGCGAGAGCCTCATCGATGGCCTGCTCAGACTGGCGCGCTGCCTCGCGCCAGCCCTCGTGGAGGTCGCGGTCGGCAGTGAGCGTTGCAAAGAGGACGTCTGGCTCGTCGAGGTGAATGCCGAGTGGTCGCGTGATCGAGTTGAACCGCGCCCGCAGGCCCGGTCTCCGAATCGTCTGCTTAACGATGCCAGCGAACTCGACAGCCACGCGTGCGGCTGCCTCAGCCTGCTCGTCGGTGGGCTGCTCGCCAAATGGCAAGGCGTTCGCTTCGGCCAGCGAGACCCACTTGGCTAACCCTTCAAGAGCCAACTTGATGTCATCCTCCGAGAGCTGGTGGACTATTCGTTCGAGCTCAGGGCGAGTCGCTTCGAACAGGGCAGTGAGGTACTTCCCAGGCCACGCGAAAGACTGCAATATGAACTGGGTCACCGATTCGGGGCTCATGAAGTTGTCTTCGAACGTAGGTTGGAGAATCTCTAGTACCAACGCCAACCTCGCGGATGCGGAGCGATGCCCAGATGGTTTCTCGGGTATGGAAGCTATTGTTTCAGCCACTCTGAGAAGGCGAGTGGCATCGGGCAGGTCCCCGGTCCGAGCGCCTCGAAGTTCCTCAACAAACGCTGCGGCAATCTCGCGGTGAAAGAAGCCACTTTCAGCAAGTTCGGAAAACAGCTCGACTAGCTGAAGAACGGGTTCTACAGAGTCGTCTCCTTTGACCGAGTCTGCGACGCACTCAGCGAGCAAGCCGGTCGCCCACTGAGTGCTCCACGAATCCCGGGACGCCCAGGAAGAACGGGCTTGTTCAGTCAGTAAGTCAATCACGAAGCGGGTTCGATTAGGCTCAAGCCGGGCGTAGCTTCGGAGCAGTCTTGCTTTCTGAGGGTCGCTGTCGGCTGCTGCGAGTGCGTCCGTGAGGTCCTGTGTAGTCGGGAAGACCGGCTCGGTCGCACCCACCAACGCGCAGTGAATCTGTGTCTGAATCAGATGGGCTGTTCTGTCTTTGAACTCGGTGCGGAGTTCGTTCAATGTGACGGCCGGAGCACGGCCAGCGAAGAAGCTGTCGGCCGCGATACTTGCTGCCACGATCTCGGGCTCCACTGCATAGCGGTCCTCGAAACTGGCCGTGGCGGACGAACCCTGAGGAAGGGGGACTCGGACGCGTTCTACGTTGAGAAGACCCGCAACGGCGACTGACTCGAGCACGCGGCGCAGGTCGATCCTAGGTATCTCCAATAACCGTCCAAGGCGCCGCGCATGGTCCTCGCCGACTTGGCCGAGCATGGCAATCGCGGCGAGCAACTCTATTGCTTCTGGGGCGGCCCCTGAACGCCTCAGATGGGCGACGACATGGGTCCGTGTTGCGGCCCCTGTCCAGACCGACTGCCAATCGTCATCCCGGATGAGAAGGTCAGCAAGGTTCAGCGCCCAAGCAGGGCGTCCTTGCGCTAACTCGAGGATCTGGGCGATCACGGCGAGCCGGGTGATGCCTCGAGATCGTAGGAGCGTACCCATCTCCTCCCTCGTCAATAGTTCCACTTCGAAAGGCTGTGCAATGGGGAGATGATCTGTGACATCGTCTACTTGGTGAGGCCAGCATGTTGCGACAACTCTGTAACTCAAGTTCTCGGCGCGCCGGGTGTAGACCAAACGATCCAGTTCGTCAGAGCGTCCTCCTGCGTCGTCCACGATGACGATCGCTGGGTGCGCCGCTATGAGGTCGTCTAGTAGTCGCTCGGCGGACGGCTGGTCCTCAAGGAAGAGCGCATCGGGGAGCAAAGCGGCGACATGGCTTTTGCCTGAGCCTGGTACTCCGTGGAGCACGAGGTCTTCTTCGCGGTTTGTTAGGTTCGCAAAAAGTTGATCCCGGCCAACGGTCGGTAGGTGGCGATCGACGGGCCAGCTGCCGCGCGGGTCCCGGGACAGGCTGAACGCACCCCCTGCGATGCCCAGGATCTTCTGGCGCCAATCCGGATGGGCACGGAACTGATTCGCGAAGTAGGCGCGGTCGAAGACCTGTACCAGCTCACAGCCGAACTCGCGCGCAATGTCGCTGAGCCCATTTCGGCGGCGACGGGTAAACTCAGCAAGGTTCGCGGCCATGACTCGTTCAATCGCCAGGCCATGCTTTCTCATCGAGGCAAGACTGCTCCGCAAATTCTCACGCGCACCTTCAGGCGTGCGAGAAGAGGTGATGGTTAGCCCGATCAAATGAAGATCCGAGGGCGTGACTTCAGCATCGAGCCCATAGTCGGTACCGCCCACGATAGGGACAATTCCGGGAAATTGCGGGGTCAGTAGAGACGTTACGCAGTCTTCAAAATCGTCCGGGTTGATGCGGGCCCGCGTGTCCGCAAGCCGCCGGTCGATGCGGTCCAACAGGTTCACACTCGTGCTCCGTTCCTCTGCTTAACCTCATTGTGGCGGCACCTGGAGACATAATCAGGTTGGGAATGCCGATCTGTGACGCATCGAGAGTGATTCTCAGGACAATGTCGGAGCCTTTGCCTGGAGCCCGATGCCATGAGCAGCGTTGAAGGTGCCCCTCGGCAGCTGGGGCCATTGTTCGCGTGCGGTGGTTGCTGCCCGCTGTGTCGCTTTCGAACATGCCTTCGCCCCAACGTCTGCGTGCGGCTCCTGAATCGCCCGACCCGCTTGTTCGGTGCATGGCCCATAGCAACTTGGTGCAGGCAAAGATAGCGACTGCGCCTGGCAGCGTCGTAGACCTGGCCGCGTTCCATGGCCGAAGCCTCACCGTCCAATGGCCGCATCCCGAGCGTCTGGGGCCGTCTCCATCGCAGATTGTGCGACGTCTCCCGCAACGAGTAGTCACTTTGTACGACTCCTGAGAGTCCACGTCTCTGCTTCCCAGAAGGGTTTTACGCGCTCCAGGTGGATGGCGACCCCAGCAAGATTCGAACTTGCGACACATGGTTTAGGAAACCACTGCTCTATCCTCTGAGCTATAGGGGCTTGTTGTCCAGGCAGTATAGCACAACCGAGGGGTCAAGGCAAATCGAGGCACAAAATTAGACAGTGGGGCCGCGACAACCCCACTGTCTTTTCGTTTCGTAAATCACTACCAGATGCAACCGCGGCTATTGTCAAACAACCTTGGGCCTGTGTCCCTCAAATTTCACTTGGTGGGCACGAGTCGCACAGACCCGCCAGTAAACAATCAGCCTCACCTCCTCTCATCTGGTGACCCCCCGTCGGGGTCGTGTACAACTCTCTTTCAGACTACGATACCATTATAGCAGAGCTTTTCGTTCCATTCTTGACGCTAAACCTACGATTACGCTATGCTGGCCCGACTCTCGGACACGGAAAACGGGGGCTGGCCCGCAAGCAGCGAGTCACCTCCACACATTGTGCTTGAACTCAGGCAGGTGCCGGGGTTGGTGTCGGCGGGCGATGGCTGCTTCGGTACGCTGGCACTCGTGCCGTCCACGAATCAGACACGAATACGCGAATAGGGTCACGCAGACCGCTGTGTACGACGATCGGCCGGAGCGCAACACGGCGAGATGGGCGGAACCCGCTCGATTGCGCTGGTCTCGTGTGCTGCGAACCTCTGCCGGACGTCATTCGTGTAGCCTGCGCGCGATACGTGGGCATCGCGTACGATTCGAAAATGGCTGGTACTTGCGTCAAGCTCGCGCGGCGACGAGACCCTCGCGTCGCCGCCATGCTTTGGGAAAGCCTCTGTCGTGGATGGCAGCCAGGTTCCTGGCCGCTATTCTGTCGGTACTTCCTCGGTCGGAGCCGGTGGTTCATCGAGCGGCGGAGGCGGTTCCTGCGTGGGAAGTGGCGGCTCCGGGGTCGCCGTGGGAGGTTCCGGTGTTGCGGTGGGCGGGACCAGCGCCAACGGCGCCGACATCGCCTGCTGGCAACCGGACGAACACACGACGATCGCCGCTTGCCCACCGCTCTCCCAACCCTGGCCGGCGGGAACCACGACCTCAATTGCGAAATTCCCGTCGCCGTCGACACCGGTCTGCGCAAGTGGAGTCATCTGTCCGGTTGCGATGCTCGCCTGGACTTGCTCGGCCCACACTAGCGTGACTGTGATCGGCTGGCCAGCCGGCCAGTGCGCACCGCGCACAGTGGCCAGCTGCCCAACACAGCTCTCGGAGATGTCCAGCTCCACCGTGGGTGGAACAGGCGTATCCGTCGGTGTGGGGG
>DMIX01000326.1 GCA_003451975.1 Propionibacteriaceae bacterium | reverse complement strand
TCTACGTGTTGGCCTGCCAGACCACGATTCACAGCGATGTCGTAATCGACGTCCCGCCTGAAACGCGGTTTGAAGGACGTTCCAAACTCGAGCAAGAAGAGGCGCATCGCTTCGGAGACATCATGCTGCGCCCGGGGAGCAAGCCGTATGTGTTCGATCCCTTGTCGAAGAAGTGGTTTCTGGATCTGCCCTTGCCGAGTCTGGCTGACAACGTCGGTGATATGGAACGCGTTTACCGCGAACTGAGACGTAAATCCGAATATCCTGTTATGCAGACTGGTTTGTATAACATACGCAGATTGGGACGGCTGATGCGCGAGACCGGTTGGCAGATCACTGCGACTCTCGCGCTGCGCGGGAAGACTGTGGAGGTCGTACAGTTCGAGGAGGGCGATACCTCGGTCCGGAATTACGGCGTGGCTGTCGATGTGGGCACGACCACGATCGTCGCGCAGCTCATCGATCTGGTCAGCGGGAACACAGTCGGTACGGAGGCATCCTATAACTCGCAGGTCTGGTTTGGCGAAGACGTGATCTCGCGGATCATGTACTGCGCTGAGGATCAGGGTGTGGAGGAGCTGCAGCGCTACGTGGTCTCGGACATCAACACGCTGATCTCCGCGCTGGTCGAAGGGAACGACATCGACCTGGCGGACGTGACCTACTGCGTGGCGGCAGGCAACACGACGATGATGCACCTGTTGCTGGGGATCGATCCGGCGTTTATTCGCGCGGAACCCTACATCCCAACCGCCAACCAGGTGCCGGCGATTCGGGCGGCGGAGATCGGGATGACGATCAGCGGGCGCGGTCTGTTGCAGTGCATGCCCGGTGTCGGCGCCTACGTCGGTAGCGACGTGGTTGCGGACATCCTGGCATCGGGCTTACACCAGGACGGTGCTCTGTCGCTGCTGATCGATATCGGTACGAATGGCGAGATCGTGCTGGGCAATTCCGACTGGTTGATCTGCTGTTCCGCGTCGGCTGGGCCCAGCTTTGAGGGCGGAGGGATGCGCTGCGGTTTGAGAGCGACTGATGGCGCGATCGAGCGAGTGGCGGTGACACCAGGGGGCAAGATCGTTTACCAGACGGTTGGCGGAAGCAGAGCGAAGGGGATTTGCGGCTCCGGAATGATCGACCTGGTCGCCGAGATGTTCCGCGCGGGCTATCTCGAGAAGAGCGGGCGGTTCCGGACAGAGACGGAAATCCCAGGGCTGGTCGACGGTCCCGATGGCCTCGAATTCGTCGTGGTGCCGGGGAACGAATCGGCAACCGGCAAACCCTTGACGATTTCGGAGACGGATATTGCCGTTTTCCTGCGCTCGAAGGGGGCGATCTATACGGCGGCGGAAGCGCTCATCAACCACGTCGGAGTGCGTTTCGAGGATGTGGAACGCGTGTTTATCGCCGGAGGGTTCGGATATCACCTGGATATCGTCAATTGCGTGACGATTGGGCTGCTGCCCGATCTGCCACTGAAGACGTTCCATTTCTTGGGCAATGGGTCGTTGGCCGGCGCACGGATGGCGCTGTTGTCGACGGAAGTGTTGCAGAGCGCCAATCTCGTGGCGTCCCGCATCACCTATTTCGATCTATCTACCGATTCCATGTTTATGAACCGTTTCACTTCATCGCTGTTTATCCCGCACACCGATCTGGAGAATTTCCCGTCGGTCGTGGTGAGTCAGGAGACCCCATGTCGTACGTGATTGCTGTATCCGGCAAGGGCGGGACCGGAAAGACAACGCTCGCTGCGTTGATTATCCGCACCCTGCTCGATAGCGGGCGCAAACCGGTGCTGGCGGTGGACGCTGACCCGAATGCTTGCCTGGGGTTGGCGCTGAATAACGAGACCAGCGAGACTATCGGACAACTGCGCGAAGATGTGTTGGAGGATCCGGGACAGATTCCCGCAGGTATGGGCAAAGCTGAGTATCTCGATTACCGGTTGCGCGAATGTACTGTCGAAGGGAGCGGGTTCGACCTGATCACGATGGGACGTTCCGAGGGGCCGCGTTGCTATTGCTACATCAATTCGCTGCTGCGGCATTTCCTCGACCGGCTGGACGAGAAATATCGCTACGTGGTGATCGACAACGAAGCCGGGATGGAGCATCTCAGCCGCCGAACCACGCGAGACGTCGATTTGCTGCTGGTGGTCAGTGATGCCACGGTGATGGGGCTTAGGTCGGCGGCGCGCATCCACACGCTGGCGGACTCGCTCGACGTGAACATCCGGCGCTGGGGCCTGGTGATCAACCGGCATGACGGGGAGCTGAGCGCGCCACAGCAGGCGGAGATTCAACGTGCCGGACTGGATGTGTGGGGACAGGTCCCGCAGGATGAGGCGGTACTCGCCCATGCGCTGGCCGGAGCGTCCGTGCTGGATTTGCCGGCAGATTCACCGGCGGTGGTGGCGGTGCGTGGGGTGTTGCAGCGTATCTGGCAACCGGCGATGGCGTAGATAGGACACTCTCAAGACTGAGGGACAAGCTACTGATCCGATCTGCCCTGCGTTGCTTCGCGGGCCACTGATTACGTGAGGAACAACCAAGAACCACGTCATTCTGAGCGCAGCGAAGAATCTCGTCCAGGTACGTGGCGTGAGACCCTTCGTCACTTCGTTCCTCAGGGTGACGGAGGAAGGGTGGTTGTGGGTCGAAGCGGGAGCACACCCTGTAGGAGCGGAGATGCGGATTTTGTGTGTGGTCACCGGGCATTATGGCATGCGGATCGCTGCGCATCTGGCGGAGGCAGCGCCTGCGGGCTGGGAGATCGCCATGTGGGAAGGGCCTGCAGGCGTGCCGCGGGTACTCGATGACCCGGCGCCGTTCTTGCCGGACAGCCTGCCGCAAGCGGAACTGCTGCTGTCGTTGGCGGAGCATTCCGGCGTGTCGGACCTGGCGGCGGATCTGGCGGAGCGCTGTGGTGCAGAGGCGGTGATTGCGCCGATAGACCGCGGGATGTGGTTGCCGCCCGGGCTCGCCACGCAGTTGGCGCGGCGTCTGGCCGCGCGGGGAATGGGCTACGCGTTCCCCGCGCCATTCTGCAGCCTGCGCCGTCGCGGACACGTGCATCCGGTGGTCGAGCGTTTCGCCGCGCATTTCGGGACGCCTGAGCTCCGCTGTGGGCTGCGTGGTGGACAGCTTGTCGATTGGGAGATCGTCCGCGAGGCACCCTGCGGGTGTACGCGCTTCGTCGTGGAAAAACTGGCAGGTATCGATCCGGAGCGAGCAGCAGAGTCGGCTGGCCTGCTGCATCACTATTATCCTTGTCTGGCGGGCATGGAGGATACCGGCACCCAGACGCATCCGCTGCTGCACCAGGCGGCCAAGATCACGCGGGCTGCTGTTTCGCGGGCGATTGCAGAACAGATGGTTGTCCAGGAGAGGGCATAACAGAGAGGAGAACAAACATGTCTCTACCCCCATATCAGGAATCATGGAAAGGCAGTATCGGCACGTTGACGCTGGGTACCGAGCGAAACGGGAGTCATACGGTGACGATCGGCGGACATACCACACTACCGTTTCTCGGCTTCGAGGGTGAGACGCGACCGCCGGTGATCGCACTCGAAGTGTGGGATCAAGCACCGGCGGATTGGTCCGGGCCGCTTGCGGAGGCGTGGCGTGACGTCTCGGCAGATGCGGTGGCATGGGCGAAGCGTGGCGTGGACGAGTTGGGCGTCGACATGATCTGCCTGCGGCTGGTGAGCGCCAGCCCGGATCTGGCGGATTCGTCCCCGGCGAAATGCAGTGAGGTCGCCGAGGCAGTGGCGGATGCGGTGGGCGTGCCGCTGTTCATCTGGGGTTGCGGTGATAATGCGAAGGATAACGAAGTGCTCGCTGCGGTGAGCCGGGCGCTGCGGGGAAGGAACTTCCTGTTCGGAATGGCCGAAGAGGACAACTATAAGACGCTCGCTGTCTCGTGCCTGGCGGACAATCATGCGATCGTCGCGCTGTCTCCGCTGGATATCAACATCCAGAAGCAGGTGAATATCCTGATTACGGATATGGGGCTGCCCATCGAGCGGATCGTCGCCTATCCGACGACGGGCGGTCTGGGTTATGGGCTGGAATATGCCTACTCGATCATGGAACGCAGCCGGCTGGCAGCATTGGGCGGTGACAAGATGATGTCGACGCCGATTATGGCGGTGGTTGGCGCCGAGACCTGGAAGGCGAAGGAATCCATTGCCGACGAGACCGTGGCGCCGCAGTGGGGTGCGCTGAAAGAACGCGCGACGCTGTGGGAAGCGATGACAGCGGTAACCTTCGTGCAGGCAGGTGTCGATATTCTCGTGATGCGGCATCCTGAAGCGATTGCAGCCGTGCAGAAGACCCTGGGGACGCTGGCGGGCTGAGCGGAGAGTGTGGCGATTGCGCTGTGAGGGGCGAGATGTTGCGGAGGCAGCCGTACCGCTCGCAACGCTGAAGACGTAGACTCGGTCAAAGGAGGATTGAGTGATGTTGATTATTGGGGAACGGATCAACGGGATGTTCAAGAATGTGCGGGCGGCGATTGCGGAGGAGAATAAGGATGTGATCGTCGATCTGGCGCATCGTCAGGTTGCCGCCGGTGCGCACGTGCTGGACGTCAACGTGGGACCGGCGAGCGACGAGCCTGCGCGTGCCATGGTGTGGCTGGTCGACACGGTTCAAGAAGCGGTCGACGTGCCGTTGTCCATCGATAGTGCTAAACTGGATGTCTTCGAGCCGGCGCTGGAGCGGTGCAAGGTGGCGCCGTTCATCAACTCCACTACGGGGGCGCAGGACAAGCTGGACTTCTTCCTGCCGCTGGCGCAGAAATACGATGCGTCGATCATCGCGTTGACCATCGACGAACAGGGAGTACCTTCGACGACCGAGGGACGCAGCGAGATTGCGATGCGTATCATGGTGTCGGCGATGGAGCACGGCGTGCCCATGGAGCATCTCTACATCGATCCGATCACGCTGCCGGTTAAGGCGGTGCAGGACCAATGCCCGCGGTTGCTGCGGGCGCTGGGCCAGTTCCGCCAGCTCTCCGATCCGTCGCCGCACACGGTGATCGGGCTGAGCAACGTCTCGCAGCGCGCGCAAGAGAAGCACCTCCTCGACCGCGTGTTCCTGGTGATGTGCATGGCTCATGGACTCGACAGCGCCATCCTCGATCCGCTGGACAAGGAGCTGATGGATAGCCTGATCACGGCGGAGCTGCTGCTGGACAAGCAGCTCTATTGCGATGCCTACCTGGAGGCGTACCGGCGGTAAGTGTTCTGGGGAAGTCTAACCACGGAGACACGGAGCGCACGGAGGTGATGCACGCGGTGGCGCTTCTCCGTGTTCTCCGTGACTCCGTGGTTGGTGGTGTTGATGGGTTGTGATAGCAGCGGATCTGCTCGGGTGAATGCGCTCGAGCAGATCCGTTTTGTGTTGGTGGGAGCAGCCGGCTGGCCCTGGCACGAGTAGTCAGGACATCTCGACGGCCTCGACCGTTCAGCGACACCTCAACGAGGAGCGCAGTGGCCACAGGTGCTCACTTCGCCCCCGGTGGCTGCCGCGAACTGATACGCCTGACCAAACTTCTCAAAGGGTCCATGCCATTTGCCATTCCGGCCGGGCGTCCCGCGGCCTGTCCCCTTGCCCCAGTTGCAGAAGGAGCAAGATCCGAGGTGGATCCTGGCTTTGATTGGCCTAACCCGCCAGTTGCGGTAGACGTAGTAGTTGCGTGGCTCTCGACGCACGAGTGCCGGACTGTCGATGATCTCCAGTTTGTCCATATCGTTGTGCCTCCGGTGATAGCTCTTGGGGTCTGGTCAATGCTTGTACTCCGTGAAGCTGTCGACGAGCTGGCGGAAGGAAGTGGGCCTGTAGTCGTCGAAGCTCTCCTGGTCGACGTAGACGAAGTCGTAGGTGACGTCACGCTGGACACGGTTGACGTCGTCGCACCATTGGGCAAGTCGCTGCATCTTGACTGGGACGTCGAGGTCCTCTTGGCCTTTGGTTTTGACGACA
>DMIX01000403.1 GCA_003451975.1 Propionibacteriaceae bacterium | reverse complement strand
GCCAACTACGGCGCCCAATGCGTGGTGTGGCAGACCGCCATCAATCCGGTGATCGCCCTGGAATTGCTTGCCACCGGAGTGTGGCAAGGAGCGGGTGTTCGCGGCCCCGAGTCCTTCGACGCCGTGCCGTTCCTGGATCTGCTGGCCGGCGCGGCGCCGGCCGGCTATGACTCCCCGTGGGGAATAGAGGAAAAGTGATCGAGCAGAAGAGAATTCTTGCTACCAGTTTGCCCGGACCGAAGTCTGTGGCGCTCGCGGCCCGTCGCAAGGCCGCGGTGTCCTCAGCAGTCAGCGGTGGCAATGACCTGTACATTGAGGCCGCCGAAGGCGCGATCTTGGTCGACGTCGACGGCAACCAGCACATCGATTTCGGATCCGGAATCGGGGTGGCTTCGGTGGGCCACAACGCGCCGCGGGTGGTGGCGGCAGTCACCAAGCAGGCCAACAGCTATGGTCACACCTGCTTCATGGTCAGCCCCTACGACAGTTACATCCAGGTCTGCGAAACCCTGGATCGCGTGACCCCGGGCGATTTCGAGAAGAAGTCGGCACTGTTCAACACGGGCGCTGAAGCGGTGGAGAACGCCGTCAAGGTGGCCCGTGCCTACACCGGTCGTTCTGCAGTCGTCGTGTTCGATCACGCCTACCACGGACGCACCAATCTGACGATGGCGATGACCGCCAAGGTTCAGCCCTACAAGGACGGATTCGGACCCTTCGCCCCGGAGATCTATCGCATGCCGATGGCCTACTCCTACCGTTGGCCCGGCGGTGCTGAAAACTGCGCCGAGGAGGCCTTCGCCGAGTTCGCCAGCAAGGCCCATATCCAGGTCGGCGAGGACCATATCGCCGCCGTGGTGCTGGAGCCCATCCAAGGCGAGGGCGGCTTCATCGTCCCAGCACCGGGCTTCGTGAAGAAACTGCGCGAATGGTGCACCGAGCACGGCATCGTGTTCGTCGCCGACGAGGTGCAAAGTGGCTTCTGCCGCACCGGAAAATGGTTCGCCATCGAGCATGAAGACGTCGTTCCTGACCTGATCACCTCCGCCAAGGCGCTGGGTGGCGGCTTGCCCATCGCTGCGCTCACCGGTCGCGCCGAGATCATGGACGCAGCAGTGCCCGGTGGTCTGGGCGGCACCTTCGGCGGCAACCCGCTGTCCTGTGTGGCCGCGCTGGCGGCCATCGAAACCATGGAAGCCGACGGTCTTGCTGATCGTGCCGCCGAGATCGGAGGTCGCCTGACGGCGCGCCTGACCGGGTTGGCCGAGCAGTTCCCGCAGATCGGCGAGGTGCGCGGACGTGGCGCCATGATGGCTATCGAGTTGGTGAATCCTGACGGCTCCAAGGCCCCGGATGCGGCTTTGGCCAGGGCGGTGGTCGCCGCCTGTGGTCGCCGCGGCGTGCTGATGCTCTCCTGTGGCAGCTACGGCAATGTGATTCGCATGCTGCCGCCGCTGGTCATGGACTTCGCCCTGCTCGACGACGCCATGGATGTGCTCACCGAGTCCTTCGCCGAGGCTCTGGCCTGATCGATCCGTTCTGGGCCTGACGGGGGCCGGTTGGTCCGCCCTTCGTCAGGCCCCAGAGCCAGTGCCTCGACCCCCCGTCCTCCCTCGGCCATTTGCTTAGTAGCTGAACTTCCCTTCGGCTGGTCGTTTGGTGGCTGATCCATCCCGTCGGCTGGTTGAGGAGGTCGCGTAGCGACTGTCTCGAAACCTCGCGGGCTGGTTTGTGGACTGCGGTGCGGGGGTTTCGAGACGCTCACTTCGTTCGCTCCTCAACCAGCCGGAAGCGGGGAGCGGACGAAGGCCTGGGTGTGCTCGGCTTGTCTGCTGGGTGTCGACTTGGCTGACGAAATCGCCGGATGGGCGACACCGAAGCCGATTCTGCTGAGCTTCGGGCTCAATCCCAACCGTCAGCCGTTGGCCTTGGCGTACTTGTCGGTGAGGTTCGCCGGCATCAATTCGTAGCCGTGGAACTGGCGGGTGAAGGTGCCCGAACCGAGCGCGATTCCCCGCAGATCAATGGCGTAGCGTGCCAGCTCCAACTGCGGCACCAGCGCTTTAATGATCGCCTTGTGCCCGGCGGCATCGGTACCCAGCAGTTGTCCGCGGCGTCCAGTGAGGTCGTTCATGACCGCGCCGAGGTATTCCTCGCCGATGACCACGGTCACCTCATCGAGCGGCTCCAACAACGCGACGGTCTTGGCGTTCGCCGCCTCCTTGATCGCCAACGACCCGGCCATCTGGAAAGCCATGTCGGAGGAATCCACCGAATGCGACTTGCCGTCGAACAACGTGACCCGCACGTCGACCATCGGGAATCCGGCGAAAGCGCCCTTCTCCAACTGCGCTTTGACGCCTTTCTCAACGCTGGGGATGAACTGGCGGGGCACGGCACCGCCGACCACCTTGTCGACGAACTCGAACCCACCACCGCGCGGCAGCGGTTCGATCTCGATGTTGCACACCGCGTACTGGCCGTGGCCACCGGACTGCTTCACATGGCGTCCCAGCGCGGTGGCCCTGGCGATGAAGGTTTCACGCAGCGGAATCTTCAGCTCCTCCTGCTCGACCTTCACCCCGTAGCGGTCGCTGAGGCGGGCCAGCAGTAGATCGGCGTGGGCTTGCCCGGTGGTCCACAGCACCAGTTGGTCGTTGCCGCCGCGATCCAGCCGGACGGTGGTGTCTTCGACCGCCAGCCGCTGCAAGGCGCCGGCCAGCTTGTCCTCGTCATTGCGAGTGGCGGCTCGGATCGCCAAGGGCAGCAGCGGCTCGGGCAGCGTCCAAGCCGCCACCAAGGCAGGACGTTCCTTGGCCGACAAGGTGTCCGAGGTTTCCGCGGTGGTCAGCTTGGGGAGCATCACGATCTCCCCGGCGACAGCCTGCGGACGCGGTTCCAGGCTGGTGCCCACCGCGACTTGGATCTGTCCGACCTTCTCTTCGTCGTCATGGTCGGGGTGGGATTCGTCGTTCTCGGGACGGTGACCGGAGATGTGCAGCACATCGTCGGCGGTCAGGGTGCCGGAGAAGATGCGCACCATCGACAGCTTGCCGGCGAAAGGATCGGTGGTGGTGCGAATCACCTGCGCCACCAGCGGCGCGGACGGATCGGTCGGGGGGGTCGGCAGCTCCGCTCCCTTGGGGGTTGTTGCGGCCGGATTCGGGTGCAGCGACGGGGTCGGGAAGCCATGTTCGATGAGGCGCAGCAGTTCCTCCACACCCACGCCGGTGTTGGAGGCGACCGGAATCACCGGGAACAAGTTGGCGGTGGCGACGGCCTTCATCAAATCGTCGAGCAGATAGTTGGTGTCGAGTTCCTCGCCCTCCAGATAGCGATCCATCAGCCCGTCGTCCTCGGCCTCCTGGATGATCGCTTCGATCAGCGGACCGCGATAGGTCTCGACGTGGGAATCGTCGGCGGTCAGCTTCTGGGTGACCATGGAGCCGCTGGCGTAGTCGTGCTCCTCCAAGGTGAGCAGTCCGATGTTGCCGATGATGCCGTCGGGATTCATGGTGGGAACGTGGGTGGGGAGGACTCCCTCGCCGAAGGCGGCTTGGATGTTGGCCACCGCAGCATCGAAATCGGCGTGCCCGGCGTCAAGTTTGGTCAGCGCGATGATCCGCGGCAGATTCGCCACGGTGCACTCCTCCCACAGTGCGGTGGCGGCACCATCAACACCGTCCGCTGCCGAGATCACGAAGATGGCCGCGTCGGCGGCCCGAATACCGGCGCGCAACTCACCGACGAAGTCAGGGTGTCCGGGGGCGTCGAGCAGATTGACCTGTTTGTCGCCGGCGACCACCGAAGCCAGGTAGAGCTGGGCGGCGCGTTCGGCATCCTCTTTCTCACCGCGGTAGCCGGCGACCCGAGCCTTGAGTAGCTGCTCGAACAGTGAGGTCTTTCCGGAGCCGGCGTTTCCTATCAGAACAACATTGCGGACGTCGTCGGGACTATTCACCTGCACTGAGGCAGCGCTCACCTTTGAACTCATGCCCCTACCTAACTACCAAGGCAGGGGCCTCGCAACCAACTTCCGACGATTCGTCTCACTGTCTTTTCGGCCCGATTGCTGCGGGGAGTTCGGAGCGCCGTGAACGGCAGTGCGGCAGCCGTCAGAGGGCGCTAAATCTCGATGTACCAGTCGACGTTCTTCAGCAAGATCCGGACGGCCAGGTCGCCGGTCCATTCCACCTCGATGCCGTGGCGTTCGAACACGGTGGCGGCCTCGGCCATGAGTTCGGTCACCAGCCGGGTGTAGGTCTGATCCTTGGCTTCATCGCTGAGCGCATTCCACTCCGATTCGGGCAGATAGGCGTCCAGGAAGACGCCGTAGCCGAGATAGGTGGCTCGTTCGTCCGGGATGCGTTCGGCATCTTGGGCATGGAAGTAGACATAGCCGCGCCAGCTGCGGGAGTCGTCACGTTCCTCCCAGATCTCCGACGAGCCGCAGGTGCCGCAACAGGAGAAATTTCCTCGGGCCACAATGCCGAGCTCGGCAAGCTCGCGGAAGGCCGTCATCAGTGCGGTGGAGCGCAGTTCCGGGGGCCAGGAGGCGATTTGCGCCCGGCGCGCCTCACACACAGTGGCGAAGGCTTGGCTGAGTGCCTGCTCCTCCTGCTCGGGGAACTCATCGCCGGCCCACTCCAAGTAGGAGTCGAGGTCGGCTTCGCCGGCCAACACCCGCTCCCAGGTGAAGCTGCGAAGGGCATCCTCCTGCTCGTCGGTCAGAGCCTCGGAGTTCAGCCGCAGATCTGCAGGCTGGCTGTAGTAGTCGATCTGGGGCATGGCAGCTTCCTTTGGTCAGTGCCGAACTAGGGCAGCGGCGTCATCGTGTTCGATGACGCCGCGCTATCGGTGTCGATGCCGCAGCGCACCAGGACTGCGGGCAGGCGGCAGGCGACATGCCCTGCAGATTAGTGAGGGCGCCGGCCGCCTCACAACGCCGCCGACCCGATGTCTCCAGACTGCGACAGGCGTCCCGGAGGCGAGCTACGAGCGCTGCTCGATCGGGGTGTAGGCCCGACCTCGATGGCCGGTGTACAACTGCTTGGGTCGCACGATCTTTTGCTCGGAGTCGGTGATGAACTCCTTGTATTGCGCCGCCCAGCCCGCCGCGCGGGGCACGGCGAACAACACCGTGAACATCTCGGGAGGGAAACCCAGCGCCTCATAGATCAGCCCGGAGTAGAAGTCCACATTCGGATACAGCCGTCGGGAGACGAAGTAGTCGTCGTTGAGCCCGTACCGCTCGAGTTCCTGAGCCACCTGCAGCAGCGGATTCACCCCCGTTACCTCGAAGACGTCCTCCACTGACTTCTTAATGATCGTGGCTCGTGGATCGTAGTTCTTGTACACCCGGTGCCCGAACCCCATCATGCGGGTCTTGCCGGCCTTGACCCCTTCGACGAACTCCGGGACCCGATCCACGGTGCCGATCTCGCGCAGCATCTTCAGGACCGCCTCATTGGCACCGCCGTGCAGCGGGCCATGCAGTGCACCGATACCGGCAGAGCAGCTGGTGTACAGATCGTTGCCGGAGGAGGCTACCGAGCGCACTGCATTCGTCGAGCAGTTCTGCTCGTGATCGGCATGGAGGATGAACAGCACCTCGATGGCTCGGATCAGACGCTCATCGGCGACATAGCGCCGCTCGGACTGTTTGAACAACATTTGCAGGAAGTTGTGGCTGTAGCCGCACGAATCGTCGGGATTCACGTACGGCTTGGCCTTGCCTTTGCGATAGGCGAAAGCGGCCAGGGTTGGCATTTTGGCGATCAGCCGCGTGATGTTCAGGTCGCGAGCCGCGGGATCGTTGTAGTTGCGGGCGTCGGGATAGAAGGAGAAGAACGACGCCACTGCCGCCATCAGGATCGTCATGGGATGGGCGTCGTAGGGAAAACCGGCGAGCACGGTCTTGACCTTGTCGGGAAGCCAGCGGTGCTCCAGATTCACCGAGTCCTCCCAGGCGCGGAGCTGGTCCGCATTCGGCAATTCGCCGTTGAGAAGCAGATATGCCACCTCCAGGAAGGTGGCATGTTCGGCGAGTTCGGCGATCGGGTAGCCGCGGTATTCCAGGATCCCGGCGTCCCCATCGATGTAGGTGATGGCTGAATGGCAGGCCGCGGTGTTCACGAAGCCCGGGTCGAAACTGGCCAGCGGAGTGCCGTCGACCACGAACTGGCGCAGTGCCGGTGCGGAGATCGTGGCTTCGGTGATGGGGAGTTCAGCTTCGGTACCGGTTGCCGGGTGCCGGATCTGCAGATGGTCGGTCATGTGAGTACATTACGGAGACCCTGGGTGGGCGTCGACTCACGTCTCGCGGTCGACTTGTGTCAGTAACGTGCCGGCCGGCCGTTCAGGCTGGCGACGAACCCCTGCGGACGGCGATCCTCGAACCCGGCCTGCGGACGCAGCCGCACCCGGCGCGGCTCGTCGGGTGCGAGATGGAACCAGCCATCGTCAGCCTCAAAGCCCTCGGCCTGAACGTGGACCGACTGTGCGAAGCCATCGGTGCTCACCTCGACCAACCAGCCGATGGCGTCGCGAATCAACTGTGCGCCGAGGCTGTGCTCGCGCAGTGCGGCGCTGCGTCCCAGCGGGAAATGGAAGGCCTCGGCAAGGATGCCCTGGGCGCTGCGCAGCCGAGCGAGGACCACGTCGTGTTCGGCCGGCCCGAAACGGTAGGCGTAGTTGTAGTCGAAAAAGCCCCCCAACAGCTCTGTGGCGGCCACGGTGGTGCGGCTGCGTCCGGCCAGCACCACAGCCCGGCTCGCCTGCGACACCATCACCGAGCCTTCGCGGATGCCGAACACCTCGACGGTGCCGGCCACCTCTGCGGCAGTGTCGTTGAGCAGGTGGATGCGAAGCCCATTGACTCCCTCATCAGTCATCGCCACCGTCACCGGACGCCAGGCGTGCGCCAGGGCGTAGAAGATCGGCTTGGGTTGATGGCTGGAGTCGATGATGCCCCAGCCGAAACCGGGGGCCAGATCGGCCATGGTGAACACCAGCGCGCCGTGGGTGGTGGCCCCAGTGCGCCACTCGGCGAAAGTCTCGGTGGCAACCTCTCCGCTGACGGCCTGCGATAGCGCCAGGTATTGCTGCGGGTCTTCGGCACGCACCGTGTGCGGGTCTCGGTCGTACAGCAGCCCGAGGTAGTGGTCACGGGTGTCCGCGAAGTTCCAGTCGGTGCCGGGATCCTGCGGCACCCCGACACGCCACGCCTGGTCGCTGGTGCTGCGTTCGGTGAGGTCGGCGGGAAGGGAGCTGTGTTGGGGGGCATTGGCGAAGGCGAGGCACTCACTGGTGAACCGCACCGACGCGCGCCGGGCGTCCTCCAGCGGCCGGCCGTAGGCTCCCACGCCGTAGTAGTGGCCCACCCCGGCATCGACACTGAACGGCAATGCTCCTCCCGAGGGCGAGCCGGGCAGGTAGGCCACATCCGGGCGATACTCGGCGACCCAGCCGGGCAACAGCTCTGTCGCCAGCGTCGAATACCAGAACTGCTCGGGCAGCCCCAGCATCGCAGCCTGCTGGGCGATTTCGCTGCCCGCACTGGTCACCGCCAGCGACGGACAACCCTGACGGGCGTCCAAGAACTGCTGTACCTCTACGCGGACGTGATCGAGGAAGGCCGCATCGCCGGGATAGTCGAAATTGGCGAACATGAAGTCTTGGAAGACCAGCAGACCGAGTTCGTCGCACAGTTCGAAGAATGCTGCGGCCTCATAGGTGGTGATCCCGGGAATGCGCACCATGTTGGCCCCGGCCGCGGCGAGCCGCTTCAGCAGGGGAGCGTAGGTCTGGCGATCACCACTCAACCCGAGCAGATCGGCGCTGGTCCACACCGCGCCCCGGCAGAAGACAGGCACGCCGTTGAGTCGCAGCCCGAAGTCGTCAGCGTCGGTGACCTCTAGGTGCCGAAAGCCGGTGCGGGCCAGCCGGTGCACGCTGCCGTCGGCCAGCACCAGCTCGATGTCATACAGCGTCGGTGAGCCATGAGTGTGCGGCCACCACGGTTCGACGTCCGCGAGGACGAGGGTGGCGATCATTCGGTCACCGTCGGCCCCGAAAGCGGTTTCTACCCCGGCGCAGCGGACCGTCGTCCCGACCGGCACCCCCCGAGCTCCGACGGCGAGCAGGCCGACGCCATCCACGGTCAGGTCGGCGGCGATCCTCAGATCGTCCAGACTGAGCCGGCCGGGACGGATCACACTGATCTCGCGGTACGGGCCGACGGCCTGGATGGACGGACACCAACCCGGCATGTGCCCCAGCAGCGTGGTGCGAACCAGGCGAAGCCCCTGGTTGTCGAAAAGTCGTGGGCGCCATTTCGCTCGCGGGCCTTTGGCCGCCAAAGCCTGGCTCAACGCAGCGAACCGAATCGCCAATTCGTCGCTGCCGGTGAGTTCGACTGCCACGTCGTGGCTTTCAAACATTGACTCACTGGTCAGGATCATCTCGCCGTTGAGGAACACCTCGGCCAGCGTGGCCAGTCCTTCGAAACGCAGCACCGCCGGACCTGCCGGTTCAGCGAGTCGGCAGTGATACCAGAAATCGGCATCCTGGAGTGGTTCGGGATGGGCGGCATCGAAGCGTCCGGCCGCTGCCAAAGCCGCCGCAGCGGTGCCTGGAACGATCGCGGCCACAGCCCAGGCTGCGGCCAGCGCCGCGGGTGAGTCGATGGCGCCGGGCTCGCAATGCGTCAGTTGCCAGCCCTCGTTCAGCCGGCGGACCTCGGCGTCCAGGTAGCGGCGCATGAGTCAGCCGACCTTGTCGTCCAGGCCGGCCATCAGCGCGTTCCAGGCTGTCACCGTCGGCTCCAGGGCAGTCTCCAGTGGTTCGAAACGATGGCGGGCCACGGCTCTGGCCAACATGAACTGGGTGGTCTTCGCGGTATCGGAGATCTGTCGTGCGGCCACGATCTCTTCGCCGAATTCGGCGGCGTCCAGCCATTCCAGGTGGCTGGCCAACAATTCGAAATTGGCGCCGAACTGGCGCACCGTGTTGAACGCATAGAGATGGAAGAAGTCCATGCCGCGCTCGGCCACCTGTTCCACCTGCCCGGCGAAGACCGCGGCGTAGGCCGCCAGCGGATTGCTGGCCGGGCGGCGCTTCAGATGGTGGCGCAGCAGTTGCCGGGCGGTGTCGCGGAGTTGCTCGACGGGCACTGGGGTGGCCGGGAACTTGGCGAACTCGGTGTAGGGGATCCAGCGCAGTCCGGGGGCCACGTCGTGTTGGAAGACTCCGGCATAATCCTCACCGGACAGCTCGAAGAAGCCGCCGTTGTGGAAGTAGTCCATGCTCGCCGCGTCCGGGTCGATGCGATTGATCCCGACTGTGGTCTTGCCGTGCTCGGTGCGGTACGTGGTGCCGGCCGTGTCGGGCAGGAAATAACTGTCCATCTCGACCAGGCAGAGTCGGCCGCGTTCGATCTGGGTGGCGACGTGGGCCTCCACCGAGTCATACTGCGCCAATTCGGTCACCACGATGCCGTAGAGGCTCTCCAGATCCTCCAAGGGGACTTTGAAGAAGGTGAACTGATCGCCCTCGTAGTCCTGGGTGATAGTGAAACCGAGCATCGCTTCAGGCGTGGTGCCATAGGCGGAGAGCAGTTCGATCCACAGATCGACGTAGCAGTTGGTCTCTGGCCAGGCGCGATCAGCGCCGTGCAGCCGGTGTGGCTGATACTGCTGCGGCGCAACGCGAGAAAAGACAGTGGTCACGGCTCCCCCTGCGGTGATCGACATCTGAGGCTAGCATCGAGCCCCGTGTCCCTCCCCGGTGAGCCACTACTACCCACCCCTCGCTACGCTGAGGTCGGGACGCTACTGGGCGCCCAGTAGCGGGACGGCCTAACCGTAGCGTCGCGGAGGTGCGGATACCGTTTTGACCCCCCGGAAGGGGCGCGGTAATCTTAGGCGCTGTTGCGCTGTGGTCTGCTCTGTTTAGTGGATCCCGCACCCAACAACGACGACAACTCATTGAAAGCAGGACGAAGACCCGTGTCTACGTACAGCCCCAAGCCTGGTGAGATCACCAGGAACTGGCTCGTGATTGATGCCACCGACGTCGTCCTCGGGCGGCTGGCCGTTACCGCGGCGACCCTGCTGCGCGGCAAGCACAAGCCGCAATACGCACCGCACGTGGACACTGGCGACTTCGTGGTCGTCGTGAACGCCTCCAAGATCGCCCTGACCGGCAAGAAGAGCACCGACAAAATGGCGGTGCGTCACTCCGGTCGTCCCGGTGGCCTGAAGCAGGTTCCTTACGGCGAGCTTCTGGCCAAGGATCCCCGCAAGGCCGTTGAGCGCGCTGTCTGGGGCATGCTGCCCAAGAACAAGATCGCTCGCCAGCAGATCAAGAAGCTCAAGGTCTACTCCGGCCCGGAGCATCCGCACGAGGCCCAGAAGCCTCAGACCTACGAGATCATTCAGATCGCCCAGTGAGCCAAGGAAGCAATGTGAGCGAGATCGTCGAAGAAATCGAAGACACCGAGGTAACTCCCTTCACCGAGGGTGAGCGTGAGATCGCCTACCGTGCCGAGGCCGAGACCAGTGGTCCGGCCAGCACCGAGCGTCAAGCCATGATCGCCCCCGGGGCTGCCACCGGACGCCGCAAGGAGGCGATTGCCCGAGTGCGGATCTTCCCCGGCACCGGCACCTTCCTGATCAACGGCCGCTCGCTGGATGAGTACTTCCCGAACAAGCTGCACCAGCAAGAGGTCAACGAGCCCTTCGTGACCGCTGGTGTGATGGGCGCCTACGACGTGATCGCCACCATCACCGGTGGCGGTGTGACCGGCCAGGCCGGTGCACTGCGCTTGGGCATCGCCCGTGCGCTCAACGCCATTGACGTCGAGGCCAGCCGTCCCGCGCTGAAGAAGGCCGGTCTGCTCACCCGCGACGCCCGCGTCAAGGAACGCAAGAA
>DMIX01000307.1 GCA_003451975.1 Propionibacteriaceae bacterium | reverse complement strand
CGTCAGCACCAGCCCACCGTCGGCAGGCGCACTCTCACAGGCAATGCGGACCTGCTCCTCCACATCCTGCACGGTGCCGGCGATCAGCGTATCGACATCCACGCCGCCCCAGAAGCAAATCCGCCCGCCGTAGCGCTCCTGCAGTTCAGGCATGGTCATGCCGATGCTGGGCTGGATGCCGTGCCAGGCATCGATTCCCGCCTCGACCAGCATATCGAGCAGGGACCACATGTTACCGTCGGTGTGTTTGATGAAGTACTTTCCCTTGGCATGCGCGGCATCGGCCTCGGCCTTGAGCCAGGGGNNCCCGCGTCGAGCAGGAGATCACCCACGGCGATGCAATGGCGGGTCTCCACTTCGATGATGCGCTGAATCAGCTCAGGCCGTTCGAGCATGCCGACGAGCATGAACTCGAGCGTATACTTGGCGATGGGGAAGATGCCGTCTCCCGGCCTGCCCAAGATGAAGTGCGTCCCGCCCATTTCCTTGACCACGTGGCGGACCAGCTCCAGTTGAGACTCGTCGAAGTCGAGCGGGATGTCCTCGATCTGATCCACGGTCAGGTCGGGATGGGAGAGTAGAAACGCATGGCCTTCGCTCTGCGGCGAGAAGGCATAGACGCGCCCGTCCGGCAGGCGCCACTTGTACTGCGACAGGAACTCGGGTCGCTCGGGCGGCTTGCCTCGCGACGGGACCAGGAAGGCCGGTACCACGTCGTGCTCGAAGCGGCGCGCCAGAGCGACGATGTCGCGCTTGCAGGATTCGACGTAGTCGTTTCGCCGCCCTTCCCACAGCGCGTTGTATTCCTTCCACTTCGCCCGATACAGCGTGGGATGTCCCAGCGCCCGCTCCGTGATGGTGTAGTCGACTCCCGTCTCACCGGTCGGTACCCGGTCCGGACTTCTGAATTCCAGTGCAGCGATCACGCGTTCCTTGGGCAACATTTGACTCTCACTCCTCATTCTTGGTGAGAGCGACCGCGCCGGACCGCCGCCGCAATTCGCGCTCTCATCTCTCGCCCATTGGCGGATCGTAGGGCAACGCCATCTTTGCCGTCAGGCCGCCGTCGAACGTAAGAACACTGCCGGTCATGAACTCGGATGCATCCGAGAGCAGATAACTCGCCAGATAGCCGACATCTTGCGGCAGGCCCACCCGCCCCCAGGGCACACCAGCGTTGCCCAGGTCTCGCGTGTAAGATGGGTCAACTCTGAAATAGCTCGGGACCTCGATCGTACCCGGCGCCAAAACGTTGACCCTGATGTGGGCTGGACACAACTCGATCGCCAATTCCCGGCTGAAAGCGATGATCGCACCTTTGGTGCCGGCATAGACTGCATGTCCGGTACAGCCCATCAGACCGTGCACCGACGAGACGTTGACGATACTGGCGCCAGCCCATCTCCGGCCTGGGAAGCGCCGGCTGATCTTCCGCCCGCGTTCGATCATGTGCGGCACTGCCTGCTGCGCACAGAAGAACTGACCCTGGAAGTTCACGTTCACGATGCGGCTGAATTGCTCCTCAGTCACGTCCAGGAAACCGACAGTGACGGTGATACTGGCATTGTTCACCAGACCATCGAGACCGCCCAGGAATGCCGCTGCTTCGTCAACGACGTGACGGCACGCGGCGACGGTGCGCTGATCGCCCTGCAGCGCTACGGCCCGCCGTCCCATGCCCGCGATTTGCGCCACCGCGTCATGGGCACCCGCACCGCTGGTACTGTATTGCAAGGCCACATCGGCGCCCTGGCGTGCCGCCTCCAGCGCCACTCCAAGTCCGATACCGGTGCCGGCTCCGGTGACCAAGATGCATTTGCCTTCCAGGCTGTAAGGGTTGTCAGACATGAGCACCTTCCTGCTGCTAGACCTTCAGCTCGGGCATGCCGGGATGCGTCCCACCGGCATTCTTGGCCAGGTTTCCGCCGTCGAACGGAATCAACGCTCCGGTGACGAAAGAGGCAGCGTCGGAGGCCAGGAAGATCGCCACCCCTTTGATTTCTTCCGCGCGTCCGAGGCGGCCCATCGGTATGCCGCGCAGGAAATTGGCACGCAACTGCGGATCGGCGCTCATGCGCGCTTCCAGACCGGGGTTTGTGATCTGCGCCGGCAGAATTGCGTTTACGCGCACCCCACGGCTGCACCATTCCGTACTCAGCTCGCGCGTCATCTGCACAACCGCACCCATCGCCATACTGTAGGCAATGTGCCCGCGTCCATTTCCCGACACACTACAGATCGAACCGATACTGATGATACTGCCCTTTCCGGCCTTCAACATACGCCGCCCTGCCTCCTGGCAACAGATGAGCCGGCCGATAGCGATGCCATTGAACGTCAACATGATATCGTCCAGCGAGATCGTTTCGGGATCTTTCATAACCGCAGGACCTGCTACGTTGCCCAGAATGTCGATCTTGCCGTACTCCGCATCCAATGTCCGGTACATGGCGCGGATCTGCTCGGGATCGGACACGTCACAGACCACGGGCACCACTCGACGACCCAATGCGGCAATCCGATCCACCGTGGCCTCAAGTGCTGTAGGGTTGATGTCACATACGAGCAGGTCGGCGCCCACCTCGGCAAACCCAAGCGACATTGCACTGCCGAGACTGCCGCCGGCACCAGTGACGAGCGCAACGCGTCCGCTGAGATCGAATAACGAATGGTTCATTCCGCAATACTCCTTTGTGTTTGGATTGCCTCCGCCGGTCACGCCGCGCTCCGCCACCGGGTACCCATCCGGCACGGTCAGCACTGGCAGGGCAGCCGGCGCCGTGGTAATACGCGTCGCGCCGTGCGGTGAGTAGCGCAGTATCCAGACTCAACTCGCGCGTACGTGGGGATCGGTCGCGTTCTCGATCCACCCGAACTACACGGGGGGCTGGGCTGTAGACAGGGCTCAGCGGGCCGGACAAGGCGCAGGCGATCTATGCTCCCAAAGCCAGTCCCCGGTCAGGGACGTCTCCACGGACCGCGCCGGTGATCAGACCGACGATCTCCTCTTTGGAGGTAGCGGCTTTGAGCCGGGTTCCGGCCCGACGGCCACGTCTCATGACGATGACCCGGTCGGCCACTTCGAATACGTATTCCAGGTTGTGACTGATGACCACGATGCTCTTGCCGTGCCGCTTGAGATCGGCGATGAGCTCGTTGACTTTGGCCTGCTGTTCAACNNGCCTGACGCTGGCCTCCCGACAATTCGCCCACATTGACCCGGACCGAGGGCATGTCGATGCGCAGGGTCCCGAGCACTTCTCTGGCCTGCGCGTACATCTTCGGAAAGTTGATGAGAAAGCCAAAGCGCCGCGGCCAGAGACCCAGGTAGATATTGGTCCCCACATCGCAGACATCCACCAGGGCCAGGTCCTGGTAGACCGTCGAGATACCGCAACGCTGCGCGTCGAACGGGGTATGAATCTCGACGTGCTCACCATCTATGATAATCTCCCCCTCATCCTTGGTATAGACTCCGGAGAGAATCTTGATCAGAGTCGATTTGCCAGCTCCATTGTCGCCCACTAAAGCCACGACTTCACTGCGGTATAACTCGAAATCGACCATGTCCAGAGCCTGGACATGACCAAACGCCTTGGAGATTCCCCGCATTTCCAGAATCAGATCGCAGTTGACTCCGCTGGTCGGATGAATAGATGCCATTGTGCCACTCCTTTGCCTGGATAGGACATCCTCATGTGGGCTGTCCCTGCTGCCCGGCGACTCCAGGATTGCAGCGTTTGTGCTGCCCTCTGGCGCCGGGCGATATCCGTCCGGCGCCAGAGGTAGTTCGTTGTCCCGTGTCGCGTTGGGCTACTGCTTCATCATCGCTTCGGCAGTGTCCAGCATCGTGATGTACTGATCGACTTCAGCCGCGGTGATGATCGGCGCCGGCATCTCCGTCCAATACGCCACTTCTTCACCCTTCACCATCGCATCCAACAACTTCGCCGCCTCGTACGATTCGTCCCACAACGGCTGCCCGACCACTGCATAAATCTCACCGTTCTTCACCAGGTCCAGGTTCACTCGCGTGTAGTCCATCCCGATGGCGACCAATTCCACACCCGTCTCTTGCTGCGCACCAGCCCACGTCGTCGGCCCTCCACCCGTCGTCGACAACGCCGCCACAATGTCCGGGTTCGCCTGGATGATCGCCACTGCCTTCGCGATCGCCTTCGGCGGATCGAACCCTTCCTCTTCCGGCGCTAACACCTTCAGCTTCGGACACACTTCCGCCATCGTCGCCGTAAAGGTCTCGGAAACAAGATTCTCGGTCGTGTTGAAACTCCCCTGCGTCAATGCCACGGACCCGTCCTTGTCACCCACCACCTCACAGATCGCCTTCGCCGCCTCCGCCGCATACACCGCCGGATCCGTCCCCACGATCACGACGTTCGCCGGCCACGTCCCCTCGTCCACCTTGAAGTGCGGCGCAACCACCGGTATCCCAGCCGCCTCCATCTTCTTGATGACTTCTGCGTATGCCGGAGTCCCCGTCCAGAACGACACGCCCGCCGCATCACCCTTCGCCAGCACCTGCTCCGCAGCCGCAATGGTCTTCTGCACGTCGCCCTCGTCCGGACCTACCACCTGGCATTCCATACCCAGTTCCTTGCAACCGGTCAGGAAAGCCGCCTGTGTCAACTGGTGTACCGGATGCCCCTTCACCGGCTGGATCCAGTAGTACACCCCACCCTCTGCCGGAGCCT
>DMIX01000111.1 GCA_003451975.1 Propionibacteriaceae bacterium | reverse complement strand
GGGGTGCCCTTCGTCAGGCTCAGGGCACGGGGGTTGGGCTCAGGGCACGGGGTCAGGGTGAGAGTACGGGGCCAGGATCGACGGGCGTGAGCGGCACTACTTCCAGAGGGTGGCGATGCCGAACGAGGCCGCCATCAGGCCCATGCCGATGATGACATTCCAGCCGCCCAGGTCGGTGAGGTACGGAACGGTGATGCTCGCGGCGACGCTGATGTAGTACACCACCAGCCAGAGCACCCCCAGCAGTCCCACGGTGATGAAGGTCGGCGGTACCCACTGGCGGCTGTCGGGAGCCTCCACCTTGTCCCTACCGGCGGCACGCTGGGCGGCGCGCAGCTTGTTGGCCTTCTTCAGCGCCGCCGACGCTTCCTTCTGGAGCCGACCGGCGGTGTCCTGGGCTGAGGTGGCCGCATTGGCGGCCTTCTCTGCTCGTGAGTTGGCCTGATCCGTCGGGTCCTTCAACACAGCATCGTTGGCCTCATCGGCAGCGGCCTGAAGCTTGTCGGCGACCTCCTGGGCCTTGTCAGCCTTCCGCTGCAGTGCGGTGGCCTCCTTGATGGCCTTCTGGGTCTCCTTCTCCGCTTGGGCGCCTTTCTTCATGTCGGCCCGGCGAGCCTCGGCCTCGGCCTTCTGGCGCTCCTTGACAGCCTTCTGGCGGTCCTTCTCGGCCTGTACCGGATCAGGTCGGCGCGACGGCTTGGCCGCCTCCTCGGCGGGCGCGGTGGCATCCTCGGCGTCGTCGAGCACCTCGGGGGTGGAATCGTCGGCCACGTCGTCTACGGCGTCGTCGGACTGGGTCGTGGACTTCGGGCTCTTAGCTTCGGGCACCGGTCGCTCCTTGTTGAGATCACGCTGAACCGTCCAACAGGATATCCGAGCCCGGACCAGACCACTGCCACGTCGCTCAGTGAGGGAGAATGAACCCCATGGCCCGCATCCTGGTGATCGACAACTACGACTCGTTCGTCTACAACCTCGTGCAGTACCTGTCCCAGATCGGGGCTGAGGTCGAGGTGTGGCGCAACGACGATGAGCGCTTCGCCGAGACGTCCTGGGCCGATGGTTTCGACGGCATTCTGCTCTCACCGGGTCCGGGTACTCCCGAAGGCGCCGGGGTCTGCATCGACGTGGTTCGCAGCCAAGCCGGCGAGCGTCCCATCTTCGGCGTGTGTCTGGGGCTGCAGTCGATCTCGGTGGCTTTCGGCGGCGTTGTTGATCGCGCGCCGGAGTTGCTGCACGGCAAGACCTCCCTGGTGCACCATGACGGACGCGGCGTCTTCGCCGGCCTGCCTAATCCGTTCACCGCCACCCGCTACCACTCGCTGGCTCTGGACCCGGCGACTGTTCCGGCCGAACTTGAGGTCAGCGCCACCACCGACTCCGGCGTGATCATGGCGGTGCGCCATCGGACGCTGCCGGTGGAGAGCGTGCAGTTCCACCCCGAGTCGGTACTCACTGAGGGCGGCTATCAGATGCTGGCCAACTGGCTGGTCACCTGTGGCGACACCGAAGCGCCGACGCGCGCGGCCGGGCTGACCCCACTGATGGCGCTCGGCGGCTGACCGACGCGCGCCTGGCTCAGGCCGTCGGTGTCGCCGTTGGTGACGGGCTGGGGATCGGCTCGACCGCGATCCACACCGTGATCGCGGTGGTGCGCGACACCACCGTGCCCGGTGACGGGTTCTGCTTGAAAACCAACCCGGGGGCTTCGGTGCTGGATTCCTGCTCTTTGAACGTCACTGTGAATCCGGCATCGTTGGCGACCTGCTCGGCTTGGGCCTGGTCGTAGCCTTTGAAGTTCGGCACCGGTGACTTGCCGGTGGCGTAGTACACGGTGATATCGGTGTCCACCGGCACTGCCTGCCCTTCGGCGGGAGTGATACTGGTCACCTCTTTGGCCTTGGCCGAGACGTCCTCATTGGGATCGGCCAACTTGTGCACATTGGTGAAGCCGAGGTCGCTGAGCTGCTGCATCACCAAGTCGACCTTCTGACCCTTCAATCCGAACGGGATCGTCGCCTTGGTCGGCCCGGTGTTGACCTGGATGGTCACCGTGGTGTTGATCGGTACCTGGGCACCGGACTGCGGGTTCTGATCGGTGACCTGGTTGCGCGTGCCATCGTCCGGCCCGGCGACGGAGACCACATTCACTTGGAGCTGGCTGTCGGTCAGGATCTGGGTGGCCTCGGCTGGGCTGCGGTACAGCACCGAGGGGACCGCGACCATGTCAGAGCCACTATTCGCCCGCACCACAAAGAAGATGCCGGTACCGACCGCGACCACGGCCAAGGCGACCAGGAAGGCGATCAGACCGATGCGTCGCTTGGGCTCGGGCTCCTCCTCCGGCGGCAACGCCGGCAGTGGGCTGGCTGTCGCCATGACTGCAGTGGCATCGGTGGACGCCGGCACGGCGGCCGCGACCGGAACGGGTCGGGCGAGCACCTCTTGGCCGGCCAGCAGCCGTCCGATGTCGGCGCTCATCGCCGAGGCGGTCTGGTAGCGATCGGCCGGATCCTTGGCCAACGCCTTGAGCACGATGTTGTCCATGTCCGGGGTGATCATGGCGTCCAGGTGACTGGGCGGCACCGGGTTTTCCCGCACATGCTGGTAGGCCACACTCACCGGCGAATCGCCCTGGAACGGCGGACGCCCGGTCAGCAGTTCGTAGAGCAGACAGCCGGCGGAGTAGATGTCGCTGCGGGCATCCACGGTTTCACCGCGGGCCTGTTCGGGAGACAAATATTGGGCGGTTCCGATCACCGCAGCGGTCTGCGTCATGGTGGCTGACGTGTCGGCCACTGCGCGCGCGATCCCGAAGTCCATGACCTTGATCTCACCCTCGGGGGTGAGCATCACATTGGCCGGCTTGATGTCGCGATGCACGATGCCGGCTTTGTGGCTGTAGGCCAGCGCATCCAGGACGCCCTTGGCGAAGGCCAAAGCCTTGGTGGGCTGAATCTGACGACCGGTGCGCAGCAGGTCGCGCAGGGTGTGGCCCTCGACCAGCTCCATGACGATGTAGGGCACCTTCACACCGGTGGCCGGATCGGCCGCGTCGCCGGTGTCGTAGACGGCCACGATGTTGGGATGGTTCAGCGCACCTGCCGACTTGGCCTCGCGGCGGAAGCGTTCCTGGAAGGTGGGGTCGGACGCCAAGTCGACGCGAAGCTGCTTGATCGCCACTTCACGACTCAGCAGCAGGTCCTTGGCTCGCCGGACTTCTGCCATGCCACCACGTCCAAGCGTCGCTCCCAGTTGGTAGCGTCCGCTGAGGATCCTTGGCTCATCGGTCATCGCCCAATTCCTTTCCGCCCCGCGGTGCCGTGGGGTGATTCAGCGGCGCAACGGCTCCATTGTTGCCGATTGTGGGGCACTTTCGCTCCTTGGTTCATCGAAGTGCCTCGATCACGGATTTCGCGATCGGGGCCGAGATTCGTCCGCCTGCGATTTCGGAGGCCGAGATCTCGGCATCCTC
>DMIX01000246.1 GCA_003451975.1 Propionibacteriaceae bacterium | reverse complement strand
ACCGGCGCGCCGGTAGCAACGTGAACCTCGGTGTAGCGAGGAGGGCGGGGACGGAGTGGCTAGACGATGCGGATGAGCTTCTTGTTGGCGAACTCGGTGGCACCTAAGCGTCCCATTTCGCGACCGAAACCGCTGCGCTTGACGCCACCGAAGGGCAACTCGGCCCCGTCGGCCAGCACGCAGTTGACGAAGACCATGCCAGCATCAATGGCGTTGGCCACACGCTCGGCCTGCTCGGGGTCAGTGGTGTAGACGTAGGAGCCCAAGCCGAACGGTGTGTGGTTAGCCAACTCGATGGCCTCAGCTTCATCAGCCACTTCGTAGACCAACGCGACCGGTCCGAAGAACTCCTCGAGGTAAATGTCGGAGTCCCGAGGAATGTTGGTGATCACCGTCGGAGGGAAGAAGTTGCCCTCTGCAGTTCCGCCCAGCAGCAGGTTGCCACCGGCAGCAACCGCCCGCTGTACCTGATCAGTCAAGCCGGCCGCAGCCGACGCAGACGAAACCGGACCCAGCTCACAGCCCTCGGCAAAGGGGTCGCCCACCGTCACCGTGCCCATGGCGGCCACCAGCTTCTCGGTGAACGCCTCATAGAGTTCGGAGACCACAATGGCGCGTTTGGGGGCGTTGCAGGACTGGCCGTTGTTGTCCAGACGACCGGAAACCAGATCAGCCACCGTGGCGTCGAGGTCATCGGTCGACAGCACGACGAACGGATCGGTGCCGCCCAGTTCCAGAACGACCTTCTTCAGGTGACGGCTGGCCTGCTCGGCGACCGCGATGCCAGCCCGCTCGGAGCCGGTGAGCGAAACACCCTGCACGCGTGGATCGGCGATGACGTCGGCGATCTGGTCGGTGCTGGCGAAGATCATCTCGAACATGCCTTCGGGGGCGCCAGCATCGGCATAGATCTTCGCGGTCAACTCCGCCGTCTTGGGGCACTGGGACGCCGGCTTCAGCAGCACGCTGTTGCCGATGGTCAGGTTCGGGCCAGCGAAACGGGCCACCTGGTAGAAGGGGAAGTTCCAGGGCATGACGCCCAGGATGACCCCCAGCGGCGCGCAGCGAATGACCGCAGTGCCGGTGCCGGCACGCAGTTCGATCGGCTCATCGGCCAACTCTGCCGGGGCGATCTCGGCGTGATAGCGGTAGATGTCAGCGGCGAAGTCAACTTCGCCGTAGGCCTGCGCCAGCGGCTTGCCCATCTCCTCCACCAAAGCCTTGGCCAGTTCGTCGCGGCGCTCCTCGTGCAGATCGCCGATCCGGGTGACCAGTGCCGAGCGCTCTTCGACGGTGGTGCTGCGTCCCCAACCCCGGGTGGCGGCATTCGCCCGAGTGATCGCCGTTTCGAGCTCAGCGTCGCTGATCTGCGGGTATTCGGCGAGCGTCTCACCAGTCGTGGGGTTGATTACTGCGTACTTGCTCATCATGCTCCAATCGCTTTGTCGGTGATTGTCAATGCTTCATCGATAACATCCAGGCCCCGGGTCAACTCCGCCTCGGTGATGACCAAGGGCGGAGCGATATGGGTGCGGTTGTAGTGGGTGAATGGCCATACCCCAGCAGCTTTGCAGGCTGCGGCGAAGGCCGCCATTGGCGCACTCTGCGCCGCAGTCGGGTTGAAGGGAACCAGCGGTTCGCGAGTCTGGCGATCTGTGACCAGTTCAATGGCCCAGAACAAACCTTTGCCCCGAACATCGCCGATGCTGGGGTGAGTGTCCAGCCAGTGACTCAGCCGTGGCGCGATCACCCGGTCCGACAGGTCGCGGACGTGTTCGAGGATGCCGTCACGACGGAACACCTCGAAGGTAGTGATACCGAGTGCGCAGGCCAGCGGATGACCGGAGTAGGTCAGGCCACCATAGAAGACCTTGTCGTTGAAGAAGTCGGCGATCGGTTTGCTAATGATGACCCCGCCCAGCGGCACGTAGCCGGAGTTGACCCCCTTGGCGAAAGTCACCAGGTCGGGCTGGACGTCGAACCCCTGGAAGGCGAACCATTCCCCGGTGCGTCCGAACCCGGCCATCACCTCGTCGGCGATGTAGACGATGCCGTACTTGTCGCACAGCTCCCGCACCCCTGCCAGGTAGCCCGGCGGCGGAATCAGGATGCCGTTGGTGCCGACGATGGTCTCCAGAATGATCGCCGCAATGGTGTTGGCACCTTCGAGAACGATCACACTCTCCAAGTGCTCCAGCGCCCGGGCGGTCTCCTGCTCGGGGCTGTCGGAATGGAACGGCGACCGATAGGCATAGGGCCCGAAGAAATGCACCACGCCGGACGCAGCAGCCTCGTTGGCCCAACGCCGGGGATCCCCGGTCAGCCCGATCGGGGTTCCCACGCCACCGTGGTAGCTGCGATAGGTCGACAGGATCTTGTGCCGTCCGGTGGAGTGGCGAGCCAGCCGCACGGCGTACTCATTGGCGTCAGCCCCGGCATTAGTGAAGAACACCTTGGTGAAAGGCTCACCAACGACCTCGACCAGCAGTCGGGCCAGTTCGGAGCGCACGTCGTTGGCCATGCCCGGCTGAATGGTGGCCAGCCGGTCTGCCTGCCGATGCAAGGACGCGATCAGATCGGGATGCTGGTGGCCCAGATTCAGGTTGACCAACTGCGATCCGAAGTCCAGATAGGTATTTCCGGCGTAGTCCCAGAAGCTGGCTCCGGCGCCGCCGGCCACCGGCAGCGGGTCGATCGCGCCCTGCGCGCTCCAGGAATGGAACACATGGCCGCGGTCGTTGGCCCGCACCACCGCTTCGGCTGCCGGGTCTGGCAGCGCCACGGTGTCACCGTTGAGGTCCACATAAGACGGTGTGCTGGGTTCACTCATTTTCTATCGACTTCCCATTCAGTGATTGCTCGGGAACCCCAGGTCCACCTGGGATTCGCTGGGGTCGGGCCACCGGGAGGTGACCACCTTGCTGCGGGTGTAGAAGTGGATCGACTCGGGGCCGTAGATGTGAGAATCGCCGAACAGCGAATCGCGCCAGCCGCCGAAGGAGAATGCCCCCACCGGCACCGGAATCGGCACGTTCACACCGACCATGCCCACCTCGATGTCGTACTCGAAGGCTCGGGCGGTGCGTCCATCACGGGTGAAGATCGCGGTGCCGTTGGCGTAGGGGTTGGAGTTGACCAGTTCGACGGCCTCCTCGTAGCTGGCGACGCGCACTACCGACAGCACCGGTCCGAAGATCTCCTCGTTGTAGATCCGCATGCCGGGCTTGACCTTGTCGACCAGGCTGACGCCGATGAAGAAGCCGTCGCCGTCAAATTCCACAGTGGTGCCGTCGACGACGACCTCGGCGCCTTCCTCGGGAGCGCCGGTGACGTAGGAGGCCACCTTCTCCCGATGGGCTGCGGTGATGACCGGACCCATGTCGGTGCTCGGATCAGTACCGGCGCCGATGGTCAGCTTGCCCATGCGCTCAGCGATCTTGGGCAGCAGCGCGTCGGCGACCGCATCTCCGACGGTGACCAGCACGGAGATCGCCATGCAACGCTCGCCGGCTGCGCCGTAAGCCGCCGAGACCGCGGTGTCGGCGACGGAGTCCAGGTCGGCATCAGGCATCACGATCATGTGATTCTTGGCGCCGCCCAAGGCCTGCACGCGCTTTCCGTTAGCGGTGCCGCGGGTGTAGATCGACTTGGCGATAGGGGTGGAGCCCACGAAGCTCACTGCCTTGCCGTCGGGAGCATCCAGCAGGGTGTTCACCGCCTCGGCATCGCCGTGGACGACGTTGAGTACGCCGTCGGGCAGGCCGGCTTCGGCGAACAGCTTGGCCAGGAACACCGAAGCCGAGGGATCCTTCTCGCTGGGCTTGAGGATCACGGTGTTGCCGCAGGCGATCGCCGAAGCAGTCATCCACAGCGGCACCATGATCGGGAAGTTGAACGGAGTGATGCAGGCCACCACCCCGACGGGCTGCTTGACGGAGTGGACGTCCACGCCACGAGCGACCTGTTCGGAGTATTCACCCTTGAGCAGGTGCACCAACCCGGCAGCGAACTCCACGTTCTCGACGCCGCGGCTGATCTCGCCGAGCGCATCGGAAAACACTTTGCCGTGTTCGGTGGTGACGATCGCAGCAAGCTCATCGGCGCGCTCGACCAGCAACTGGCGCAGCCGGAAGAACACATCAGCACGCTTGATCAGTCCGGTAGCGCGCCAGCCCGGTAGCGCCGCCTTGGCTGCGGCGATCGCCTCGGCGACGCGGTCGGTGCTGGCAAAGCCAACCGAAGCTATCTGCTCGCCGGTGGCAGGATTGAAGATCGGCCCGCCACGCAGATCGCCGATTACCTCCTGGCCTGCAATGACATGGGGAATAACGGTCATGGTTGAGCTACCTCTCCTGGTACTACGGCAATCTTGCGAAGGGTTTCGGTGATCGTCCAGCGAGTTCGCCAGCCGGACTGCAGCCGGACCAGAATCCCGGGACGAAGTTCAACAGGGTCAGCGACCGGATCGAGGAACTCGACCACACCGCGACCCGACACCACGCAGAAGACCTCATCGGCCTCGGTGTCGGTGATCGTGCCTGGAGTCATCTGCCACACCCCCACCTCGACGCCGTCGAGATCGGTCAACACGAGCCAACCGGACGTGGGGGCGTCAGCGACGACCTGCTCGGCGGGGAAAGGGTCCTCAGCGACAGCGATGGCCAGCACATCACTGACCAGTGGGGAGACCGTGCCGGTCATGAGTCGAATCCCAATCCGATGGCGTCCATAGCCTTCAAGAACAGATTGCGACGACCCTGGTTGTGATCGGCTCGGTCCAGCGACCATTTCGTGGCGGAGACTCCGATCGAGGCGATCGGGTCCGGCGGGAACGGCAGCGGGCGCCGACGCACCATCTCCAGCTCGGTGCGCTCGGTGGTCTCGCCGCTGAGCAGGTCCAGCATCACATCGGCAGCGAAACGGGTGGCGGCCACCCCTAACCCGGTGAAACCCGCGGCGTAGCTGATGCGTCCGCCGGCCGCGGTTCCGTAAAAGGCACAGAACTGGGTGGAGGTGTCGATCGCACCGGCCCAGCGGTGGCTGAACGTGAGGCCTTCCAATTGCGGGAAGGTTGCGAAGAAGTGCTCGGCCAGCCGGGTGAAGCTAGCCGGCCGTTCCTCGTACTGCGGCTTGACCTTGCCGCCGAAGTGGTAGATGGCGTCGTAGCCACCGAACAGGATTCGGCCGTCGGCCGTCGGCCGGTAGTAGTGGAACTGGTTACCCATGTCGGCCAGGCCCTGACGGTTACGCCAACCGATGTCGGCCTGCTGGCTGGCGCTGAGCGGCTCAGTGACCAAGGCGTAGTCGTAGACCGGCACCGTCATCGGCCGATTTCGTTTCAGCAGCGAAGGAAACACGTTGGTGGCCAGCGCCACCTGGGCGGTGGCCACCCACCCGCGCTCGGTGCGCACCACCAATCGCTTCGACCGGTCTATGTCGGTCACCGCGGAATGCTCATAGATCTCAACCCCGAGGCCTTCAGCGATCCGACCCAGTTCCAAAGCCATGCGACCCGGGTTCAGCAGGGCAGCACCATCTTTGTCCCAAACACCGGCGAGATAGGTCGGGGAGTTCACCTCAGCGCGGACCGCCTCGGCATCCAGGAAGCCGTCCTCGCCTGCCAACCAGTCGACCTGGTGCGGTTCGACGGCCACCATCAACTCTCCGGTGCGCTCGAACTCGACGTCGGCCTGGTAGCGGTCGATGCTCTCGGCAATGCCGTCGAGGTTCTCGGCACCGAGTCGGTCGAGCTGGTCGAGTTCGTTCGGCCAGCGGCGTTGGCCGTTCTCCGTTCCGTGGGTAAGGCTGGATTCACAGAAGCCGCCATTGCGCCCCGAGGCGGCCCAGCCAATTTCGTGGGCTTCCAGCAACACGACACGGCGTCCGGGATCTCGTTCCTTGGCGCGGATGGCCGTCCAGAGTCCGCAGTAGCCACCACCGACGACCACCAGATCTGCGCGGTGATCACCACTGAGAACGGGCCGGGACGGCCGCTGCAGGCCGTCGAGCCAGAACACCGCCGGGCGGCATTCGCGCAGGGACGCAGTGACCAGTGCTGCGGCTGGCCGATTCCGCTCAAAGGCGGTTTCGCTCACGGGGAGACGTTCCTTCCGTGCTCGGGTGCATCCCGCACCCCTTTCACCGTCGACTGACGATATCGTTCCTAGAAGTCAGTTAAGTTACGAATCTAGTACTACTAAGCAGCATAACTCTACGGATATCGTCGTGGAAGCCTCCACCTTGGACGGTTCACAGCGCAGCGATCAGCCCTGCCATGACTGTGAGCGATGTGAGCGCGGTCGCTGGGGAGGTTCGCCTTGGCATCACCGACACGGCACGGGATCCCCCGATCAGTGCTTCCGTGACGGCGCGGATTGACTGCCCCCCGACTGTCGAATCCGATTGCCAGGCGAACCAACCTCCCAGCTCGCCGGAGCCGCCGTCCCCCGAGGGCGACCCCTGACTGAAGTAGAAGAGGACCCTCGCCACGCCGACCGCCATCAACGAGCGAGCGGCCCACTTCCACTGACAAGACGGACTCACTCCGCTGGTTCTTACGCGACTTCGGAGATTCGCGTCAGTTTTCTTTTCCTACTGGGGCACGGAGGGCAACACGGCAGCAGTCACGTTGTTAGCGAGATTCACGTCCTCGACACCCACCGGGTACACCTCGATGCGGGCGCCGCCCGAGCTGTAGTTGTCGACAGCGATGACCAGGTCGTGACCCTCCCCCGGAGAGTCTGTGCACGACACCGTGGAACTCGCCTCAGTGACGGCGGCGATGCTGCACCGCCAGGCGCCGTAGCCGGGTCCAGAACGCGCCGAGACCTGACTGATGGGCATATCCAGGGTGATCGTGGCGACCAGGCTCACCGTGCTCGGCGCCGTCACGGGCGCACCGAACTCCACCAACCAGTCGGTCGACGCGCCCAACTCAGCGTGCCCCGCACCAACCACCACGTCGACGCCCTTCGGTGTCGGATTGGCCGGAGACGGCGTCGGCGAGGCCGAGGGCTGCGTCGAGCGAACCGGCGGCGCGACCGTGGCGACCGTCTTGGCGGGGGTTGGCTTGGGAGTCGGCGTCGGAGTCGGGGTCGGTGTCGGCGAAGCGAGCGGTGTGGATATCGGCGGGTCGGCCAGCGTCCTTTCGAACGTCAGGGCTGCACTCGATTCGGGCTCTGATCCGACCACTGCGGTAAGGGCCAGCGAGGCCACGGCGATCGAACCGGCTGCCGCGACGCCCACCGCCGCGCGCAGCAGTCCACCACGACCGGCGCCGGCAGCGATCCCGATCAATCCCTCGGCTGCCATCGCCTGGGCCGGCTGTCGCACCAGTGCCAATCCGACGCCGCCCAGCACCCCGACGGCGAGCGCACCACCGATCCGGGTGTTGAGTTGACGAAGGTCTGCCACGGTCGACTGACAGCGTGCACAGGTCTCCACGTGCGCCTTCACGCGCTGCTGGGCGCGGGTGCCACAGCGTCCGCGTACATATTTGCCGAGCAGTTCGCTGTAGGGCCGACATTCCCGCGGCGGCGAACTGACACTCTCAGTCAGGTATGCCTGCCGCAATCCTTCCTTGGCGCGGTGGACCAGCTGATTCACCGCATTCTCGCTGAGGCCAAGCTCGCGGCCAATTTCGGCATGACTAAAACCGTCCACCGCGCTCAGCCACAATGCCGTACGCCACCGCTCGGGCAGCGACTCGAAAGCGCTGCGGATCGGATCATCGGCTATCGGTTCGCTGTCCACGTCGGCTGATTCCGCGGAGTCGGTCAGCGGGACGTCATGATGGCGCCGGTGAGAGTCGATCGCGCGATGTCGCACCATTTGAAGGAAATACGGGCGCAACGAATGCGTCGGCCCGTCGCCGCGGGCGAGCACTCCCATAAGTCGTTCGAAGGAATCCGCAACGACATCCTCAGCGGTGGCGTGGTCCACGATGGAGCGAGCAACGATCAAGGCAGGAGTGTGATGGCGCTGAGCCAACTCAGCGAAGGCATCCATGTCTCCGTCACGGGCGCGCGTCAGTAGCTCGCTCTCAGTGAGCGCAGATGTGAAGTCCTCAGAATGCGCAGCCTGGCTCAAGTTCCCCCCAACGAACTCTCCCAGCACGGAGCCGCTTCCCGAATGCTCCCGCCGGGCGCGCGACTTGTGGCGCAGAGTTTAGCCCTTGCGCCAGCGGAAGGCCATATCGTCAGTTGTCAGTGGATTCCCCGACCAATGGCGGCTCGCTGGACCAAGGAAAAGTCACCCAATCCGCGGTGCGACGCCAGACATAGTCACACTTCACAACCGACTCCGGCTTTTCATACAACACCGCAGTTCGGGTAACCGCGACATGCTCAGCACAGAAGTCACGGACCAGTCTCAGGGTCTCACCGGTATCAGCCACGTCATCGATGATGAGTACTCGCTGCCCGGAGAGATCCACCACCGACGGCACCGGAGGGAGCAAGACCGGCATCGGCAGCCGGGTGTCGACCCCGGTATAGAACTCGACGTTGATGATGTGCAGATTCTTGATCCCCATCGCGTAGCTCATAGCGCCGGCCGGCAGCAGCCCGCCGCGCGTGATCGACATGATCAAGTCGGGCCGATAGCCGGAGTCGACCACCGTCTGCGCCAGTTCTCGGGCCGCCCGGCCGAAAGACTCCCAGGTCAACACTTCTCGTACCGGATCGCTCATGGCCGAATTGTGGCAGAGCGGATCGCTCCTGCCGACCTGTCCACCCACTGTCGGGTTCAATGGGACCATGCTCGCTCTCCAACTCAGGGTGACCGGCCGGGTACAGGGAGTCGGTTTTCGCTGGTGGGCCCAGAACACTGCGCGTGCTCTGGGCCTGGCCGGAAGTGTGCGGAACCTTCCCGACGGCAGCGTGGAGATCCTCGCTCAAGGCGATCCGGACGCAGTGCGCCGACTGCTGCGCTTCGCGACCGAACAGCCCACCTCGACGGCTCGCCCCGGTTGGGTTGCGGACTTCGACCTGCATTGGGTGGATCCGGCGCCTGGGAAGATGGGGTTCAGCGTCCGCTGAACAATCGCTGCCTGCGGTGGAACTTGTCGCCTGAGCGATAATTCCAGAGGCTCGCTCACCCCCGAGCGCCCATCGGAGAGGATCGTGATGACCGGCACGCACGCAGCGGCAGGGTTTCTGGGATCGCTCCCCCACGAGGTACTTCGCCCGTCGCCGTCCGCCGACGAGCCGCCGCGGCTGCGCTGGATCCGACGTGGTGCTTTGGCCTCGGTGACGCTCGGCGCTCTGCTCACGCTGCTGTGGCGCATCGACGTCCCCTATCCGTGGACTGATGAATCGGCCACAGTGGCCGCTGTGGAGCGGAGTTGGTCGGGTTTGTGGACTCTACTGGGAGGCCAGGACGCACCGCTGGTGCCGTTCTACGTGGTGGCCAAACTCGCCCACACCGCATTGCCGTGGCTGAGCACCCTGGTCGCGGTGCGATCGTTGTCCGCTGTTGCCGCCGCTGCAGCGGTGGCGTGTGTCTACTCCCTGGTGGTGCGCCGACAGGGAGTGCTGGCCGCGGTCCTCACCAGCGTGGTGCTGGTCAGCCTTCCGGGCTTCAGCCGCTGGGGGCAGGATGCTCGACCCTATGCGCTGATGATGCTGACGACCGCAGCTGCGTGGTTGGCCTGGTCGACCTATCGGCGCCCCACTGACCCTCACCTGTTGACGCTGCAGCCGTGGACTGCGGTGATCCGCCACGGCTGGGGTTACATCCTGATGCTCGGCGGCTCTGCGGTCGTCAGTCTGTTCGCTCTGTTCCAGTGGCCGGCCCAATTGCTGGCCGACGCCACTCAGGGTTCCGGGGGGCTTCGCGACCGCCCACGGCGGGCCCTCCCCTCGGCCATGGCCATGATCACCGCCGCGGCTGTCTTTGCGTTCCCGCTCTGGATCGCAGCCACCAAAGGTCAGGGCCCCAGCCGGTCGGTGCCACTTTCGGTGCGCGAAGCCGCCGGTGCGCTCAATGACGTCGTCGTCGTCTCGGGTCAGGCCTGGTGGCTCTTCGTCCTGCCCGCGATCGGGCTCGTGATCGCCCTGTTGCCCGGCCATCAGCGGCCGTTGCTGGGCGAGTATTCCGCCTTGGCCCGGATCGCGGCGTGGTGGGCGTTCGTCCCCTTCGTGATGAACCTGCTGGTGGGCGTCGTCCGCCCCAACCTGGTTCGTCCCCGCTATCTGGTACCGACGCTGGCGCCGATCGCGATCTTGACAGCCATTGCGATCCTGGTCCTGGCGCGCCTCGTCGCGCGTTGGGTGACGGCTCGGCGACGTGAGCCCACCTCCCAACGACCGGCCATCGCGGCTGCCAGTGTGGTCGTGATGCTGGCCCTAGTCGTGCAGGGGCTTTCGGTGCTGCCGGCCCAAAGCCGAGTGCATGCCCCCAATGGCCACAACAAGCGACTAGGTCCGTTGCTGCGCGCCCTGGACGCGGCGGTGGCCGCAGACCCCAACGTCGTGATCGCCATCTCCCCGGGCATCGGGCGCGCGCTGGTCCACGCCGTCCGACCGTCGCTGGACGCCCGCGAACCACTCATGCATTTCTCCGACACCGCCACCAGCGTCTGGCCGGTGCCCAACACCACTGCACAGAAGGCTGCGCTGGTGGGTGGGGCCACCTCGATCGTGTGGGTGAAGTACCTGTCCGGGGCCAGCGGTGCCACTGCGCCCGCAGCACCTCCTGGACTCGCTCGGCTCGGATTCCGGGTGGTGACCTCGCAGCGCTACCAGCAGTTCTGGGTGTCGCGGCTGGAGCGCCCCTGACCTGAGCTACTCCCCGACGGTGGTGTCGTTGAAGGGCAGGTACGGCGCGATCACGGGAAAGACCCAGGTGAACAAGACAGCGACGACCGCCAGCGCCAGCATCACGGCCAGCAGGGCCTTCACCGGGACCGGGCCGGGCAGCACTCGCCACAGCCATCCGTAGAAAGACATCAGCGGTTCACCTCCAACACCGATGCGGGTATCCCCGCCTGGCGGGAGTAGCTGGCGTCCAACGTGGCGTGGACGACGTATCGCTGACGGGCGCTGAATTCCGGATGGCAGCTCGTCATGGTCAACAACTTTTCGGTGGGTTTCGCCTCGGGCTGATCGGGCACCGGGAGCACCACCGAAACCTGTGTAGGTTCCACGATCTGGGAGTCGGTGACGCGATAGACGAAGTAGCGCTTGCGCGTTTCGACCAGTACCACGTCACCGACTCCCAGCGTGGCAATCTTGTTGAACGGCTTTCCGTAGGTGGTGCGGTGGCCGGCCATCGCGACATTTCCCACCTCACCGGGCATCGCTGTCCCGGAATAGTGACCGATACCCCGTTGCAGGATGCTGTAGGTGGTGCCTTCGTAGAGAGGGCGGGCGAAGTCGGCGCCGAATCGAGGGATTCTGATGACAGCGAAGGCATCCCCCGGTACGGCGTCATCGGGCGACACGATGTCCTCGTCAGGGTTGGCCTCCATGCTGGCCACGACACGCGCGGCATCCGCATCGGAGACCACATCGGTCCACCACAGTTGCCAGCCCACGAAGAGCAGTAGCACCGCGCCGAGGGTTATCAGAACCTCTCCGAGCAGGCCCACCAGGCCCCGCACTGCGCGCACCGCTTCTCCTCCAGCTGATCCCATACCGGCCACCACGGTACCGGAGCGAAGTCAGTATCCAGGTGGCGCTGCCGCCAAACGCATAGGCTTTACACAGGAAGCACCCAGTCGCTTCCCACCTCACGCTGAGAGATTCGACCCATGGCCATCACTGCACGCAGCGGACTCCAGGCCCTCACGCGCCCGGACGGCTCCGCCATTCGAATTCTGACTGTCGACGACGAAACCAGCCTGACCGAACTTCTGAGCATGGCCCTGCGCTATGAGGGGTGGGAAGTGACCACGGCGTCATCGGGGCTTAACGCCGTCAAGGCCGCCCGCGAGACCCGCCCCGACGCGATCGTGTTAGACATGATGCTGCCCGACTTCGACGGTCTGGAGGTGATGCGACGCATCCGCACCGAGCAGCCGGATGTTCCGGTGATCTTCCTCACCGCCAAGGATGCCCTGGAGGATCGCATCGGAGGACTGACCGCCGGCGGCGACGACTATGTGACCAAGCCGTTCAGTCTGGAGGAACTCGTGGCGCGGTTGCGCGCCCTCCTGCGCCGCTCCGGTGCCACCGAGGTGCGCAGCGACTCCACATTGGTCGTCGGGGACCTGACCTTGGATGAAGACAGTCACGAAGTCACCCGCGGCGGGGATGTGATCAACCTCACAGCCACCGAGTTCGAGCTGTTGCGTTATCTGATGCGCAATCCGCGCCGAGTATTGAGCAAGGCTCAGATCCTGGATCGGGTATGGAACTACGACTTCGGCGGCCAGGCCAATGTGGTCGAGCTATACATCTCCTACCTGCGCAAGAAGATCGATGCCGATCGCCCTGCCATGATCCACACCATGCGCGGAGCCGGCTACGTGCTCAAACCGGCGGTGGAATGAACTCCGAACTCGACCCGACACCGATTCCGCCTCCCCCGCCTCCCCCCATGGGAAAGGGGACGCTGAGCCGTCAGCTCGTCATGCGCGTCACCGCGCTGGTGGCCCTGCTGACGGTGGTGTTGGCCCTGTTCACCAGCCTGGCTGCCTACCAGATTCAGCAGCGAGAGCAGGACGGTCGATTGCTGACGGCGGTGGGCAGGCTGTATCCCGATGGCGACCACGGACCCGGTGATCTCACCGGATCCGGCCTGATCCGTATCGATGTGCGAAATGGCACCTATCTGCTCACCACCAATCTGAATCTCAGCGATGAGGCCAAACAGCAACTGCTCGACGTGCCGGCCACGACGTCACCGGTGACGATCCGTCTGGAAG
>DMIX01000219.1 GCA_003451975.1 Propionibacteriaceae bacterium | reverse complement strand
GCCCGGTGGTTCGGGCTGTCGACGGATCAGATCCTGGCGGTGACGGTCATCGCGGCGCTGCCTACCGCGCAGAACATCTTCGTGATCGCGAGTCGGTATCGCGTGGGCTATCGCCTTTCCCGCGATGCCATCTTCATCTCGACCCTGGCATCGATCCCGGTGATCATCGCCGCCTCGACCTGGTTACGGTGAGCTCGCCGCCCCGGTATCGGGAAGAAGCACCCATTTTGGGTCTGCGGAGGGTAGCATTTCGGCGCAATGAATTACGACGGTCATTTCACCCGCCTATCGAGCGATGAGTGTCGCCAGTTGGTTCGCGCTCGCGGAGTCGGACGCGTCGGCTGGTACTCCAGCGACGGCTTACAGATCTTGCCTGTCACCTACAGTGTGAGTGGCGAGCGGATCGCTTTCCGAACTCGGCCGGACACGATCATGGGCGAGTTCATCCAGCCGTTGGAGGTCATCTTCCAGATCGATGACATTGACGAAGACACCGCGACCGGGTGGAGCGTCTTGGTTCGGGGACGGGCCTTCGGATACCTCGAGCAGGTGCCTGACGGACTGGCCCTTCCGGAGCCGTGGGCGCCGGGACAGCATCCGCTGATCGTGGTCATCGAGCCCACCGAGTATTCCGGGCGCGCGGTCTCCGCGACGACTTCGGGAGGTGTCTGATGCTTCAGCCCTATGACGGACCGGCGCGGGTGCTGGTCGGATTCGATGGCTCCGACGACGCCTTTCGCGCCTTGGAGCTGGGCATTGCGGAGGCGCGAGCCCGCGATGCTGAACTGGTGGTCGTGCACGCGGTCGATGACACCGTCCTGAACAGTGCCTGGGGTGTGGTTTTCGACCCTGAGGAGATCAAGCTCAATGCCGCTGAGATGCTGGCCCGGGGGGTGGAGGACGCAGTTGCCGCAGGTCTGCCACGCAATCGGGTCCGAACCGAAGTGGTGCTGGGGAATCCTGCTGCCGCGCTGACCCGGATGAGTCACCAGGCGTCGCTGGTCGTGGTGGGCCGCCGCGCCACCGAACCCGGTGAGCGGCTGTTCGTCGGCTCCACCTCGGTCGGCGTGGTCGGTGCTGCCCACTGTCCGGTCATTGTGGTCTCGGCGATCGACACCCCGCACGAGGCGCGCACCGGCGTCATCGGAGTCGCGGTGGATACCTCTGCTCTNNGCGCGGTGGCTTTGGAGTGGGCTCTTCAGGAGTCCATCCAGTTCGGTGGAAAAGTCGTGGTCATCAGCGTGTTTCGATCCCCCCAGGGACGCTGGTTCACCGGAGGCGATCCGACCGAGGAGCAGCAGGCAGCCGCCATCGAGGTGACCCGCGAGCGAATGGCCGAGATGATCTCGGAGATCACCGAGGATTACCCCGATGCCCAGGTCGAACTCGAGGTCGACTATGGCAACCCGGTGGACGTGTTGGTGGCCCGCAGCGATGAGCTGGACCTGCTCATGCTGGAGGTCCACGCCTCCTTCCCGACCTACTCCGTCGGCGGCCTGATTCGTGGCGTCCTCACCCATGNNGTTCCTGAGCTTGTCGAAGGACGGTTCCTGAGCTTGTCGAAGGACGGTTCCTGAGCTCTCCAAAACACCGCTCCCTGAGCTTGTCGAAGGGCGAGTAAGCTAGCTCGGCTATGTCCGACGACCTGCCCACCATCAGCTTCGACGAGGCGTTACCGATCACAGCCCACGTCGATCAGTTGCGTCAGGCATTGCACGACCACCAGGTTCTCGTGGTCGCCGGCGAAACCGGATCGGGCAAGACGACGCAATTGCCCAAGATCTGTCTGCTGGCTGGGCGAGAACATATTGGACACACTCAGCCCCGTCGCATCGCAGCACGCAGCCTGGCTGCCCGGATCGCCGAAGAGTTGGGGGAGCCCCTCGGGCAAACGGTGGGCTTCCAGGTGCGGTTCGCGCGCAAACACAGTGAGGCCACCCGTGTCACGGTGATGACCGACGGCATCCTGCTGGCCCAGATCGCTCATGATCGGCAGTTGCGGCGCTATGACACTCTCATCATCGACGAAGCCCACGAACGCAGCCTCAATATCGACTTCCTCCTGGGCTACCTCAAGCAGCTGCTGCCGCGACGCCCGGACCTGAAGGTCATCATCACCTCAGCCACCATCGATACCGCGCGGTTCGCCGAGCATTTTGACGATGCGCCGGTGGTGGAGGTGTCCGGACGGGGTTACCCGGTCGAGCTGTGGTATCGCCCGGTCACCGACGGCGACCACCTCGATGCGATCTGCACCGCGATCACTGAACTGGGCACCCGCGACGGCGACATTCTGGTGTTCTGTTCGGGCGAGCGGGAAATCCGTGACGCCACCGATGCCATCAGGGCTATGGACCTACGTTTCACCGAGGTGCTGCCGCTGTATGCGCGGCTGTCTGCGGCCGAACAGCATCGCGTCTTCACCTCCCACACCGGGCGCCGCATCGTGCTGGCGACCAATGTCGCCGAAACCTCGCTGACGGTGCCGGGCATCCGGTACGTGATCGATCCGGGGTTTGCGCGCATCTCGCGCTATTCGGCGCGCACCAAGGTACAGCGGCTGCCTATCGAACCGATCTCGCAGGCCTCTGCCAACCAACGGGCCGGACGCTGCGGCCGGTTGGGACCTGGCATCTGCGTGCGGCTGTACAGCGAGGAGGATTTCACCTCCCGTCCGGAGTTCACTCAACCGGAGATCCTGCGCACCAACCTCGCCTCGGTGATTCTGCAGATGGCCGACGCCGGGCTGGGGTCGATCAGTGACTTCCCGTTCGTGGAACCCCCCGATACCGGTCAGGTCACCGACGGGGTGAGGTTGCTCAACGAGCTCGGCGCAATCCACGATGGCGGGCGGCGTGACGCGGTGAGGCTCACTCAGATCGGACGCCGGCTGGCGCGGCTGCCGGTGGATCCGCGGCTGGGTCGGATGTTGCTGGAGTCCGATCGGTTGGGATGCCTGCGCCAGGTGCTGCCGATCGTGGCCGGCATTGCGATTCCGGATGTGCGCGAGCGTCCAGCCGAGCACGAGGCGGCCGCCGATGCTCTGCATCGCCGGTTCTGGGCGCCGCTGGGCGATGACGCCGAAGCCAGTGCCGACGGCTCTGACATCGCCGCCCTGCTGCGGCTGTGGGACTATCTGCGCGACCAGCGCAGACAGCTTTCCGGCAACGGCTTTCGTCGGAGGTGTCGGGCGGAGTATCTGAACTTTCTGCGGGTGCGGGAATGGCAGGATCTCCACTCCCAACTCAAACAGGCCTGCACCGAACTGGGGATGCATCGCAACGACGCGCCTGCTGACCTGGCCGCGATCCACACTGCCGTGCTGGCCGGACTGCTCTCACACATCGGCTTGCGCGATCCC
>DMIX01000282.1 GCA_003451975.1 Propionibacteriaceae bacterium | reverse complement strand
ATCCGAGCCCGTTGGAGCTGCGCGCGCAGCCGGAGCGCTGATCACGCCGAGACCGGTTGCTACCAAGGAAATCGAAATCAACAACACTGCAATGTAGCCGCGCACGGAGCGCCAAGGTTGAACACTCATGGCCTGAATCCCCTCAGATGATGTCGGGAATACACGAACAGTGCGCATGTTACTGCTGCACAGCCTCCAATAGGCACCAGAAATACACTCATCGCTGCGCCACACGGCCAAACGCCTAGGCCCGCAGCATCCCGGCAAGGATCAAATCGGCGAAATGAGTCCGTTTCCGGACCAGCGCAAGTACGGAATTCGCGATTCGAGAGGCGGCAATAGAAGCAGAACTCCCCCACTCGCACCACCCGGAGCGTGTCGGGGTCGCGCATGTGCACGCACATGAACATGGGCGTCACTACAGCAAGGTTCACGGTGCGACTAAGGCGACCAGAAAGCTGGATGGGGGTGACGAAGGCCTCAGGCCCGGACACCACAGCAACCAACCATCTGCGTCGAGACGGCAGTCCACCTCAACTCCCGCAGGGGAGGTTTCAGCACCGCGTTGGCTGCCCGCAACTGGGCCGCAAATGACAGTCGGCCCAGGCTAAGAAATTCATGAACTTCAGAACACTGTCCACTCTTTGGAAGGGAGGGCCTCCAGATCGGGACTTGACGCCATGGCTTGACCGCGCCCCCGCCAGGACTCGAACCTGGGACCGACAGATTAGAAGGCTGCTGCTCTATCCGCTGAGCTACGGGGGCCGGCGCCGTTTGCGCGGTTCGATGCTAGCCGAGTCAACGGCCCCTCCGCGGCGCGGCGCGATAGCGCCGACACGGTTCGGTCGTGGGCGTTGCGCACAGAAGCAGGCTCAGAAGTCCTAGACTGAGCGCTTGTGAACGAACACCTGGTCTGGATCGATTGTGAAATGACCGGTCTGGATCTCAGGGCGGATGCCCTGGTTGAGGTCGCGGTCCTGGTCACTGACTCCGAGTTGAATGTGCTTGGCGACGGCGTTCAGGTGGTGATCAAGCCCCCAGCAGAGGCGCTGGCGCAGATGGGTGACTTCGTCCGGGAGATGCACGTGAAATCAGGCCTGCTGCCGCTGCTGGAATCCGGCATGGAGATGGCTGAGGCCGAGGCAGAAGTACTGGCCTACGTTCGCGAGTACGTGCCCGAGGCCCGCAAAGCACCGCTGGCAGGCAACACCATCGGCACCGACCGCGCCTTCCTGGCTCGCGACATGCCTGAGCTTGAAGCTCACGTCCACTACCGAAATGTGGACGTCTCGAGCATCAAGGAACTGGCCCACCGCTGGTTCCCGCGCGCCTACTACAACACTCCGGCCAAGAACGGGAACCACCGAGCCCTGGCCGACATCCAGGAATCCATCGAGGAACTGCGCTACTACCGCGAGGCGGTCTTCGTGGCTCCTCCTGGCTTGCCCACTGATGCACTTCGTGAGATCGCAGCGAAGCATCAAGGCGAGCTCACCGGGCACCGGCCCGAGGTCAAGGCCGATTGATTCCGCTGGCCGAGGTAGATGTCCCGATCTTCCTTCGTGATAACAGCAGTGTTATCATAAATCCATGGAAAGCCCGTCATTCGGTGATCGCCTCAAGCTGCGCCGCGCGGCCGCGGGCTTAAGCCAGCGCGAGTTGGCCCGTATTTCCGGGGTCAAGCAGCCTCTCATCGCTGCGATCGAGAGCGGTTCGCGCCAGCCGACCGAGGCGGTCCGCAAATCCCTCGAGACAGCCACCCAGGTGCGCCCCTCGCAGTTGCTCCACCTGGTTCGCGATCAGGTGCTGCAGGCGATCCATAACGTCGGTGGCCAAGAGGTACGTGTTTTCGGCTCAGTCGCACGGAACAGAGACCAGCCTGGGTCCGACATCGACCTTCTGGTGACATTCCCACCAACAGCCGACATCATCACGCTGCTCACACTCGAAGATGAACTGTCCACCTTGCTCACCGTTCCCGTCGATGTGGTCTCCGCCGGCGGCTCAGGGCCCACGCTCACCCGCGCCTTGGCCGAAGCAGTTCCCCTGTGACCAGTGATCGGGTTACCACCCATCGCCTCGAAGACCTCGCCAGGATCGGGGCCGAAGCCGCCTATCTGGTGGACAAAGGCAACCCCGCCTACGTTGAGGACAGCATGGACGGAGCGCTGCTGCGTGACGCCGGGGAACGGATCCTGATCAAGATCGCCACTGTCGCGGAGAAGCTTCCCCAGAGCTATCGAACGGCCCACCCCGACATCGACTGGATCGGCATTCAACGAATGCGAAACCTCGTCGCCCATCACTACGACAAGGTCAACAACGATCTCATGTGGCAGGCGCTCACGACCAGAATCCCTGACCTGCTCGCCCGCCTGAACCTCAACCGTTGAGCACCCATCACGCCGGACGGACGCAATCGGCTTGCCGTCCCCGGTGACCGTGCATGCTGCACCGTGCCTAACGGACCGCCAGGACAGCGGCACCCAACGGCTAGATTTCAGGTCGCCGCGCGGAACCGCTAGGATAAGCAGGCTCGTTCGGCTAGCCGGACGTCATGGTGGGTATAGCTCAGTTGGTAGAGCACCTGGTTGTGGTCCAGGA
>DMIX01000313.1 GCA_003451975.1 Propionibacteriaceae bacterium | reverse complement strand
ATGAGTGTGTGGACTGCACCTCGTGTGAGCCTGCGTGCCCGACCGAAGCGATCTTCTACGAAGACGACGTTCCTGCCGATCAGCAGCAGTTCATCGCGATCAACAAGGAATTCTTCGACGAGATCGGCTCGCCCGGCGGCGCTGCTGACGGCGGCGTCTTCGACGGCGACCACCCTGCGGTCGCCGCGCTGCCCGTCAAGGAATGATCGGCGGGCTGGCTGCCAGCCTGCCCGACTTCCCCTGGGATTCTTTGGCTGAGGCCCGGCAACGGGCCTCAGCCCACCCTGACGGCCTCGTCGACCTCTCTGTCGGCACGCCTGTCGATTCGACCCCTCGGGTGATTCGCGAGGCGCTGGTCGCGCACGCTGATGCGCCCGGCTACCCCACGACGTGGGGCACGCCACAGTTGCGCATTGCCATCATCGACTACCTGCAACGTCGGTGGTCGGCGGTGCCCTTGACCGACACCAATGTGCTGCCGGTTATCGGCACCAAGGAACTGGTCGCGCTGCTGGGTTTCCAACTCGGGCTCGGCCCCACCGACGTGGTGGTCATACCCACCACCGCCTATCCCACCTATGACGTGGGCGCCCGGCTGTGCGGCGCACGCCCGGTGCCCCAGGACGACCCCGCCCAGATCGCCGATCTCAAACCATCCCTGATCTGGATCAACTCTCCGGCCAACCCGCACGGACGCATCCTGTCGGTGGCCGAAACCCGTGCCTGGGTGGTGGCCGCGCGCGCGGCCGGTGCCGTGCTGGCCAGCGACGAGTGCTACGGCGAGTTCGGCTGGGACGCCGGGCCGGTTTCGATTCTCGATCCGCGGGTCAACGACGGCTCCCTCGACGGGTTGCTGGCGGTCCACTCGCTGTCGAAGCGATCAAACATGGCCGGCTATCGCGCCGGATTCGTCGCCGGTGACGCCGCTCTGATCGCGCCCCTGCTCGAAGTGCGCAAGCACTCCGGTGAGATGCTCCCCACCCCGATCCAGGCGGCCATGGCCGCCGCTCTGAACGACGACGATCATGTCGCCGAGCAACGCCGCCGCTACCTCGCCCGACGTGAACTGCTGGGTCCCGCACTGGAATCGGCCGGCTATCGCATCGAACACTCCGAGGGGTCTCTCTACCTGTGGTGCACTCGCGACGAGGACTGCCGCGCCAGCGTCGACCACCTCGCCGGTCTGGGCATCCTGGTGGCGCCCGGTGACTTCTACGGTCCCGCCGCGGGACGCTTCGTCCGTGTGGCCCTGACCGCGACCGATGACCTGATCGAGTCAGCGGCTGCCCGGTTGACCGCGCATCCGGGCCGCTGATTCCGGGTACCTATCCTGGAGACGACGAAAGGAGTCGTCCATGCGGCGCTGGGTGTCACGGGTGGTGTTGGGGGCGATCACCCCGGTGAGTTTGTTTCTGGTCGGTTGGTGGATCCCCTACCTTGTCGGTGCGGTCGATCTGGTCGCGATTCTGGCCCCGACCGGCCTGGTAGTCGGGCTGATCGCGGACGCAACGCTGCTCCGCAACCGGCTGGATCGCCTGTACAGCCTGTCGGTGCCGATTCAGGCCGCCATCGCCGCCTTCTACGCCGTCATGATCTACGGCTTCTTCATGGGGCTGCCGATCCCGGTTCTGTTGGTGAGCTTGGGATGGGGCTATGTGGCTGTTCAGACCGCGGCCGGCGGCAGCGCCGAATCCGGACAGGCCCGTTGGAGCGCTATCGGATCGGCGGCACTGATGCTGGCAGCCTGCGCAGCAACGGCCTGGCTGGCTTTCCGTGAACCGTGGATAGCCGACGAGGTTCGAGGAATGCTCGGCTTGACCGTCACGCCGTCGCTCGCCACGCTCGTGCTCGCCACCGCGGTGGCCGGACTGGCCTTGGTCGCTACCGCCTACGCGATCCCGGCCATCCTGATCGCCCGGCATCGCCGGCGCTTCACTGGCTCGATCGCTGCTTCGTAGCCGAACCGGTCAGCGCGCGGCGAAACTGAGTTGCACCTCGGTCGCCGACGACGGTGCTGCCGAACTCCAGGTTGCGAGCTGGTAGGTCGACAAGGTCCAGGTGGCGTCGCCGACTCGCACCGAACTGAGCCCGTATTCGCCACTCACCGCGATGGCTTGATGCGCAACCGCCCAGGCATCCTGGGGGTTCTTCGTGGCGACCACCAGCCCGTCAGGAGTCGAGGCCACGGTGATCTTCTTACCTAGTGTCTTGGTGAGGAAACTCTTCATGCCCTCTGGATCTGCGGCGGCCGGATCGTTGATCACGCAACTGAACGAAGCCGGTGTCTCTCCGGTCAGCGAACTGGCCAGCGTCCGAGCCCGGTCGACGTGCTTGCGATAGGCCTCCGGATAGGCGCTGCGCTGGACGGCCTGGGCGACATCATTGAGGTCACGGGTGTCCCACTTCTTCACTTTGACCAGCGCCTTGTAGAAGGCGGTCGAGGAGTACCACGGGTCCATCACCTGCTCCGGTGTGCCCCATCCCTGGGAGGGGCGCTGCTGGAACAGCCCGAGCGAATCGGAGTGACCGTAGTCGAGATTGCGAATGTCGGATTCCTGAAAGGCCGTGGTCAGTGCGATGCTGGCCGCCCGCGGCTTGAGACCGCGCTTGATTGATACCCCTGCGATGATCGCGGCATTGCGAGCCTGCTCCGGATCGATGGTGGCGGTATTGCCGTTCACCGTGGCCGTGCAGCGATCCGCCAAGGGCAGCGGTTCATGCTGGAAGCTACTCCACAGTGACGTGGCGCCCACGAAGACCGCTATCGCCACCGCGATAGCTGCCAACGACCACCACAGTGCGCGGACGGTTGTCACCGAGGCCTCAGTTGGCGTGCAAGGCGGCGTTCAACTCCACACCGGCCTTCTCGCCGCGGGTTTGCGCCATCACGGCGCCACTGATGGAGTGCCGCAGGAACAGCAGGCTGCTTTGGCCGCTGAGCTGGGCGGCTTTAGCGACGGCACCGCCGGGCAAGGTCACCTTGGTGCCGGCCGTCAAATACAGCCCGGCTTCAACCACACAGTCGTCGCCGAGCGAGATCCCCACCCCGGATTCGGCGCCCAGCAGGCAGCGCTCACCGATGGTGATCTGCTCCGAGCCGCCTCCGGAGAGCGTGCCCATGATGGAGGCGCCCCCGCCGATGTCGGTGCCATTGCCGACCACCACACCGGCTGAGATCCGCCCCTCGACCATCGAGGTGCCCAGGGTTCCGGCGTTGAAGTTCACGAAGCCCTCATGCATCACCGTGGTGCCCTCGGCCAGGTGCGCCCCCAGCCGCACCCGGTCGGCGTCACCGATGCGCACCCCGCTGGGCGCCACGTAGTCGACCATGCGAGGAAACTTGTCGATGGCATGGACGGTGACCTGGCCGTGGGCTGCCCGCAGCCGCAGCCGGGTCTGTTCGAAGCCGTCCACCGCACACGGGCCCACCGAGGTCCACACCACATTGTTCAGCACTCCGAAGATGCCGGTCAGGTCAATGCTGCGCGGTGCGCACAGTCGCCAACTCAGTAGATGCAGCCGCAGGTAGGCGTCCGCAACGTTCGCCGGGGCAGCGTCCAGATCGATCTCGACGAACTGCAACTCGGTACGCACGCCGCGCACCGGGTCAGCGCCCACCAGAGCGGTGAGCTCGGCGGGCGCTTCGGCGCCGAGGCTTTCGCCGAGGGCGGGGGAGGGAAACCAGGTGTCGAGGACGAGGCCGGATTCGTGAACAGTGGCCAAGCCCCAGCCGTGCGCGGATCGGGTCATGCGGCCAGCCTACTGGTCTGTTCCAGCGCGATCGGTGCCTCCTCTGGCGCACCCGAGTGCCCGCACCAGTGGCTAAGCCGGGTGAAGCCCCCGGTGGGGCGGTGAACAGTACAGTGAGCGCCATGGGTTTGAACCTGGACGGCGATCTGGTCGTGCTCTTTCGGCAACTGCTGGACGTCGAGTCAGTCAGTGGTGACGAAGGCCCGTTGGCCGATCTGGTGGAGGACGCGCTCCGCGCCCTGCCGCACCTGAGCGTCATCCGCGACGGCGACACGGTGATCGGGCGTACCGATCAAGGTCGCCGCGAGCGGGTGCTGATCGCTGGGCATCTGGACACGGTCCCCATCGCGGGCAATCTGCCGTCCTGGGAGGACGGCGACCTCATCTATGGACGCGGTGCAGCCGACATGAAGGGCGGGGTGGCCGTGCAACTGGCTGCTGCCGCCGCACTGACCCGCCCCAACCGTGACCTCACCTGGGTCTTCTACGATCACGAGGAAGTCGCCGCCGAACTCAACTCACTCAACCGGATCGCAGCCGAGCATCCCGAGTGGTTGGCCGCCGATTTCGCGGTGCTCATGGAACCGACCTCGGCGATGATCGAGGGCGGTTGTCAGGGCACGCTTCGCTTCACCGTCGCCGCAGCGGGTGTGGCCGCACACTCCGCGCGCGCCTGGCTGGGTCGCAACGCGATCCACGATGCCGCCGACATTCTGAACCGGCTTGCCGCCTATCGGCCTCGGGAGGTCACCGTCGACGGTTTGGTCTACCGCGAGGGGCTCAACGCCGTCGGCATCAAGGGTGGTATTGCAGGAAATGTGATCCCGGACCAGTGTGAGGTGACGGTCAACTTCCGCTTCGCGCCCGATCGTGATGAGGCTGCGGCCAAGGACCACTGTCGGGAGGTGATGGCCGGCTGGGACCTGGAGTTCACCGACTTTGCGCCGGCGGCGCGTCCGGGGCTTGATCGGCCGATCGCCCAGGAGTTCGTGGCAGCCGTGGGCGGCCAGCCGCGAGCCAAGTACGGCTGGACCGATGTCGCCCGCTTCGCCGCGCTGGGGACGCCTGCGGTGAATTTCGGGCCCGGCGATCCGGGCAAGGCCCACGCCGACGACGAGCATTGCCCGCGGGCAGATCTGTTCACCTGTTACGACGCCTTGCTCCGCTGGCTGGGTTGATTCCGCCAGGCAGCGGTCACGGTCTGCAGGGCGGTCAGGGTTGCGTCGATGGCCGGCACGGCCGCCGAGCCGGCCAGGTAGGCGGCGCGGACGCGTCGATCGTTGTCCGGTGCCACGGGGTGAATCGAGGTGCCGTCGGGCACGTCGAGACGTTCCAATGCCAGTTGCGGCTGTAGTGCGATCCCGACCCCGGCCGAAACCAGACCGAGCACTGCCACTGAGTTGTCCGTGGCGTGAGTGATTCGTGGACTGAATCCTTGGGCGCCGCAGGCGGCCAGCAGATGCCCGCGGCACAGTGGACAGCCTGCGATCCACTTCTCGGTGTGGAAATCGGCGAGGTCGAGAGTGCCCTCGGTGCTGTGCGGGTGACCCGCGGGCAGCACCAACCGCATCGGGTCGGCGAATAGCTCGGTCAGTGCCACGCCGGCCAGGTCACTGTGGGGGTCGGACGGGTCGCCGGGGTAGCTGAAGGTGAGTGCGATGTCGATGCTGCCGTGGCTCAGTAGCGCCAGTGCTTCGGGGGGCTCGGCTTCGGTGTAGTGCAGTTTCAGCCCGGGGTAGTCCGCCGCCAGCCGTGCCATGAGCGCGGGCACGATGGTCGAGGAGGCGATGGGGAAGCCCGCCATGCGTACGGTGCCGGTGGTGCGATCAGCCACCTGGCCGAGTTCGGAATCGGCGGCGGCCAAGGCTGCCAGAATCGTCCCGGAATGGCGCGCCACGACCTGCCCGGCTTCGGTGAGTTGGACGCTGCGTCCGATGCGGAGGACCAGGGGTACTCCGAGA
>DMIX01000436.1 GCA_003451975.1 Propionibacteriaceae bacterium | reverse complement strand
GTGTAATCCGCTGCTTACCATCGTGCGCGCCGATCTGGCCGAGGAGAATCAACCCCTGGTCGATTTCGCGACGTCTGCGAGTTTGGGCAGCGTCTTCGCCACCAGTCATTTTCCCTCGACAATGCCAGGCTCGACCCCGGTCATGCCCGAGGGTGCTCGCGTCCAATGGTTGGGGTGGGATCACCTGCTGAGCGGACGGCAGGCCGCCTGGGACGTTGAACTCAGCGTCCGCTTCGCCAAGTATCACCGCGACAACTCCTGCTGATGCGGTTCGTCACTGTCGCGGGGCCGCCAAGTTCGGGCAAGACCTCGGTCATCCTGCGTGCCATCGAACGCTTGCGGGAACGAGAGCTGCAGACCGGTGTGATCAAGTTCGACTGCCTCAGCTCGTCTGACGCCGACACCTACCAGCGCGCCGGAGTGATCTCGAAAGTGGGATTGGCCGGCAGCCTGTGCCCAGATCATTTCTTCATCACCAATGTCGACCAAGCCGTCCAGTGGGGAAAACGCCAAGCCCTTGACCTGCTGATCAGCGAAAGTGCTGGTCTGTGCAACCGCTGCTCACCACATGTGAAGAAGGTGCTGGCAGTCTGCGTGATCGACAACCTGTCCGGCATCGGCACCCCAGAAAAGATCGGGCCCATGTTGCGGCTCGCTGATGTGGTGGTGGTGACCAAGGGAGACATCGTTTCTCAGGCCGAACGGGAGGTCTTCGCCGCTCGGATTCGCGAAGTGAACCGGCTGGCCACGGTGATCGCGGTCAACGGCATCACTGGGCAGGGAGCTTTCGCGCTGAGCCGCCTCTTGGCCGATGCAGCGGAGGTCGACTCCCTGCAGGGCGACTATCTGCGGTTCTCGCTGCCGTCGGCACTGTGCTCCTACTGCATTGGACAGACTCGCATTGATGAGACTTTCCAGGCCGGCAATCTGCGCAGGATCCGCTTCGATGACTGATCAACTCAGTCCACAGTTGGCTGAAGAGCTGTTGGTGAACCGATCGGTGGCTGCGCTACTGGGGGAGTATCCCTACCTGGAGAACTACTTCGACGCGATCCGCTTGGAGGCACTCGACACCTCGATCTCGGTCGCCGAGTTGTTGGCCGACTATCCCGAGGAATACTTCACCGACTACGGGCTGACCAAGACCGGCTTTGCGGAGGTGCTGGTCGGCTTCGTCGAGAGAATGCTCAGCCAACCGCCGGACGAACTGGCGCAGGTGGCCACGATCACCGTTAAACCGGGCTGTGACAAGGCCGGACGCCCTGAGTCTTGTGGGTTGACGATGCGTGCTGGGGAAGTCACCTGCATCGTCGGCCCGACCGGGGCCGGGAAGTCCCGACTGCTGGAAGACATCGAGAGCCTGGCCCAGGGCGATACCCCCACCGGACGCACCGTATTGGTCAACGGTGCTGCGCCCAGCGATGAGCAGCGCTACGACCTGGGGCATCGGCTGGTGGCTCAGCTCACCCAGAACATGAACTTCGTCATCGACCTGCCGGTGGGGGAGTTCATCGAGTTACACGCTCGCAGCCGCGGCATTGCCGAGCCGGCGAAAGTGGCTGCCGAAGTAGTCGCCTGCGCCAACACCTTGGCTGGGGAGCAAATTGCTGCGGGCACACCGTTGACCCAGCTCTCAGGGGGGCAATCGCGTGCGGTGATGATCGCCGATACCGCCTTGTTGTCGGCTTCCCCGATTGTGCTGATCGATGAGATCGAGAATGCCGGCATCGACCGGCACCAGGCGTTGTCGCTGCTGGTGGGCCGGGACAAGATCGTGCTGATGTCGACCCATGATCCGGTCCTGGCACTGTTGGGGGATCGCCGAGTGGTGATCCGCAATGGCGGCATCGTGTCGGTGTTGGAAACCTCCGAGGCAGAACGGGCGAACCTGGAGTTCTTGACCGCACTCGATGATCGACTGGCCGGGCTGCGGGCCGCGATCCGTGCTGGCGAGCGTCTGGATTCAGACCTTCCCAGCATGCTGGGGATGGCCTTCTAGTCCGGAAGCCGCACCTGATCGTGGTCGGCGACGACCAGTCCGTCGGCGATCAACGAGGCGATTGCTCGGCGCCGCTGGGCGCGATCAGGCCAATCGGCCAAGATTTGAGGCTGCGCAAGGCAGCCCTCCCGGTGTTGTCTGAGGGCTCGTAGGATTGCGCCCCGGGCCTCACGGTCGCTGCCCTTGTAGCGGGCTTGCCGGGGCCGGACATCGCCAGTGTCTGGACGACCCAACAGGTACCAGCGACACTCGGTGTGAATCGGGCAGCGGTCACACAATGGGCTGCTGGCCAGGCACACCGTCGCCCCGAGTTCCATGGTCGCGGCATTGATCCCGAATGCCTGCTCGGGATCGTCTGGCAACTGGGCGTCCATGTCGAGGAGGTCGCGGCGCGAGGGTGCGCCGGGCTGGCTGCGGCCGTGGACAGCGCGAGCCAGGACGCGGCGAGTATTGGTGTCGACCACCGGATGGCGCTGGTGATAGGCGAACACCGCCACAGCGCGAGCGGTGTAGTCCCCGACGCCGCTGAGTTGGAGTAGCTGCTCGACATCGTGGGGCACCTCGCCGCCGAAGCGATCGCGAATTTCGATGGCCGCCTCGCGCAACCACAGCGCGCGCCGCGGATAGCCGAGATTCGACCACTGCTTGAGCACGTCGGCGGGGCTGGCTTCGGCCAACGTTTCTGGGGTGGGCCAGCGATCCAGCCAGGCCTCCACATGTGGGATGACGCGTGTGGCTGGTGTTTGTTGCAGCATGACTTCGCTCACCAACACACCCCAGGCGCTGAATCCGGGGCGGCGCCACGGAAGGTCGCGGGCGTTGCTCGCAAACCAACCGATCAGGCGAGGGGCAAGGTCGGACACGTTCGAATTCTAGAGTGAGAACGATTCAGGCGGGATGTTGACCAGCAGCTATGCCACTGAGGCTGAGGCGCGAACATCCACCACGATGCGTCCGTGGGCCTGTCCGTTCATCAACCGGTGGGCGGCGGGGATCGCGTCGTCCAAGCTGACGGTCTGGGTGGCCGATTCGAGCCGGTCCAGCGGCAAGGTGGCGGCCAGGAACTCCCAGGCGGCTTGGCGTTGAATCAGCGGTGTGTGCACCGAATCGATGCCGGCCAAGGTGACGTTGCGCAGGATGAACGGCATCACGGTGGCGGGCAGCGAGGGAGATCCGGCCAGGCCGCAGGCGGCGACAGTGCCGCCGTAGCGGGTTTGCGCCAGCAGGTTGGCCAGCATTTCGCCGCCGACGGTATCGATGCCGCCGGCCCAGCGGGCCTGCTGCAGCGGTTTGCCCTGGCCGAGGAATTCGGCGCGATCGATGATCTGGCCGGCACCCAGTTCGCGCAGGTAGTCGCCGTAGTGGTTGGCGCGTCCGGTTACGGCGGCGACCGGGCAGTGTGCTGCGTCGAGCATGGCGACGGCGATGGA
>DMIX01000435.1 GCA_003451975.1 Propionibacteriaceae bacterium | reverse complement strand
ATGGTAAGCAGCGGATTACACAGCGCACCGTCACTGGGCCACACCAACTCCAAGCGCCCCGGCTTGACCGCGCCTTGAACGAAGACCCACGGCGCGAGGTAGATCGCGGCCGGTGCTGGCGAGGTGCGTCCGGCGGTGCGCGCGGTTCCGGGCCCATTCAAGGCCGTGGCAATGTTGCGGTCGGCCGCGACCAGGCCTTCTTCGCCGTGGGTGGCTTTCACCCAGCTCAGGAAGCGGGTGCCGATGCTGTGGTGGCTGTCGCCGATACTCAGGCTGTCGGCATAAACCGGATCCAGCAGATCGGTCAGGCTCCGGGGCACCGGCCGATCACCCAGCGCCCGGCGGTCGATGAGCATCACTTCAGGGTTGACCGCGATCACGTTGTAGGCACCCAGTGGATCAGTGAAGGAATCGGCATCCAAGAAGGGCACCTTCGTGAGATCAACCACCTGCTGGAAGGCACCGGCTTTGGCGAAACGCTCCACCACCGACGCAGAAGTGAAGGCACCTGCAGCAGAATCGATGGAGACTTCCGGGAGTTGCTCAACACTGGTGGCTGCGGCCACATCCCGAAGGGTTCCGGCAACCTCAACATGCTCGCCACACATGGAGGGCACGAAGCTATAAAACCGACGCCCACTCAGCGCATGCTGCTCAGCCTGAAAGGCCTCATAGGCGGCCTGGAATCGGTTCTTCACCGGGCAAGGCACTTCCACCTTGAAATCCAGGTGACGCGCCGACTCCTGACGGCGCAACAGATCCGCAACGACAAAGGAAGAAGCCATGGAATAGTCGCCTGTCGAGTGAGTGTCGGTTGCTCTGGCTCCCATATTGGGGGTGCCAGGGCAACCGGTGCCAGACATTCTCAGGGCCGTTACCCAGGTTTAACGCGCCTGGTATTCCTTAGCCACATGACCTCAGGATCGGATCACCCAACGACGGCGGCTACCGCACTCGGGCAGTTCGGCGGCTGGCAACCGTCGTGTGTGGATAGCCGGCCCGTGAACCGGTCACCTTCACCCGAATTCGCTTGCCGCGGAAGGACGCCTTCACCTGCAACGGCGAGCAGCTGCGCTTGACCACCTTCGATCCGACATACCACCGACAGCTGGTTGCCACCGGCTGCGGAAGCCAAGGCCCCACGCGCGCCGTCAGCCGTGCACCCTGACGCCGACATAGGAGCGTCCGTGCACATCGAGAACTCGCACACTCACAGAGAACTGATCGGAAACCCCCGCTCGCGGCAGCACGATCCGCCCCAAGTCTCCATCAGGGGAGAATCATCGATCTTGACCTGACACAGCTGCCCGTACCGGATGTCCTTGTACAGACCCTGATGGGTATCTGTGGATGAAACCGAAATGCATCGCACCTCCTCGGCGGACCCCCACTGATAGTCGGTGGTCAATTCCGGAGTGACGCTGTAAGTGCCGTCCGAATCAGTAAGCACGCAGTCAGTGCTGTCAAAAAGGTCACACACCTCGATGCCGGCAGTCGGAACACCGTCGAGCCGCACGACACCAGTAACGGTGACATCACCCACAGCAGCCCAAACCGGAGTCGTGCCAGGCACGAGCATCACCAAGCCGGCTATTCCGGCAACCGTCACTCGGGCAGCATTGATGGGCACAAGTATCCCCCGTCTCGTATCCCCAGAGTTGAGCAATTCCCGAACCCAAAAAGCCCCCGCAGGCCCGGCTGTCGCGCCGGCGTCATTGCGCACCGAAAACCTTGAGGTGCGCCGCTGGCAGCGCCAATAGTGCAGTACTTGAATGGCTGAGGCAACATCCAAACGCGGGCGTTGGGCGACACGTTTCGATTGCGACGATTCAAACGCCGCAGTTCAGACCGGAGGATGCCGTCGACCGCCGAAAAGCACCGGCAATAGCGGCACCAAAGAAACCCCCATCAGGACCTTCGCCAGTATCGGTTCAGCAGGCCAGAGGATCGCAGCGGCCACCAACAGCGCGGCAAATACCACTGCGAAGATCATGCGATTCAGGGTCCGATCCAGACGACGCACGCGCAGATCAAGCATGGGGTTGCGCACCGAGAACTCGCCCCGTTCGGCAGTCGACATCAATCGATCAATGCGCGACGGCAGCGCGATCAGCGTCTGAGCGATCTTGGTGCCCTCTTCCTTGACGGTGTCCCAGGACAGGGAGTTGCCGTCCTCTCCGGATACCAGCTTGGCGGTGTAGGGCGCCAACGCCGACCACACATTGAAGGCTGGCTCCAGCCCGGTACACAGACCCGAGAGCATGGCGATGCTGCGTCCCAGCAGCAGCAGATTCTCCGGCAGCTGGAAGGGCATGCTGACCATCAAATCCCGAAACTGAAGACCGAAACTCATCATCTCTTCGTGACTGATGTCTCGAAGATCGCCCATCGTCATGCCACCGAAGCGATCAAAGACCTGGGCAGCAGCCAATTCCAGGAGCTTCACATCGGCGGTGGGCAGGAGCACCTTGAGTTCTTTGAAGGCCCCCACCAGCCGGGCGGCATCCTGCAGGGCAATGGCGATCAGGGCCTCGCGAAGGCCGTCGCGAAGCTCCTCCGGGATCCGGCCCACCATTCCGAAGTCGATGAACGTCAGTCGGAAGTCACCCTCGTCGCCACTCGGTTCGACGAAGAGATTTCCTGGATGCGGATCGGCGTGGAAGACCCCGTCGGTGAAGATCTGCTGCAGGTAGGTTTCCACCAGCTTGTTCGCCACCCGCACCCGGTCAATCCCGGCGGCCGCGATCGCGTCGTAATCGCCGATGCGGATCGCGGTGACATCTTCCAGCGTCAGCACCCGGGTCGTGGTGTGCTCCCAGGCGATCTCGGGCACCCGGACGCCGGTGTCGTCGCCGAACGCCGCTGCGAAGTGCGCCGCGTTCCCGGCCTCGGCGATGTAGTCGATCTCGGCCAGCGTTGTGGTGGCGAACTCCTCCACCAGGGCAGGAACATCTGCCCGACTGCTGACCGGCTCATAGCGGGTCAGCCACTGCCCCACCCGGCGCAAGGCGGTGAGGTCCACGTCCACGATCTTGTCGATGTCGGGTCGCTGGACCTTGACCACCACCGCGGCGAACCCGGTCTCTTCAGCGTCAGCCTCGAACAGCACCGCCCGGTGAGCCTGCCCCAGCGAAGCCGCAGCCAGCGGCTCGGCCTCGAAGCTGGCGAAGACCTGCTCCAGGGGCCGGCCCAGATCCTGCTCGGCCCGGGCTCTGATCGCCTCGAAGGGAGCCGGGGGCACCTCGTCCTGCAGGCCAGAGAGCTCATCGGTGATCTCGACCGGCAGCACATCAAGACGCGCAGATAGGAACTGACCGACCTTGATCATCAAGCCGCCCTGGCGAATCGCCAAGGCTCGGAATCGTGCCGCAATGCGCTGATTGCGCTTCACCCGAGTGCGGTCGGTCCACCGCGCCAGCCCCAGCTTGGGCAACACGATCTCCCAGTAGATGAAGCTCGCCGTGACCAGCCCGAAGAAGGTGATGATGCGGCGATAGCGCGCGCGAAGTTGCGCAGAGGTCATGTGAGCATCAGTCCTCGGCCAGCAGGGTGTACACCTGCTTGCGCGCTGCGTTCAGGATCTCCACCACCTTGTCGG
>DMIX01000145.1 GCA_003451975.1 Propionibacteriaceae bacterium | reverse complement strand
ACCGAGGCTCCTCACGCTCGCTCGGTGTTCCAGGCGGCGATGATGCGATCGTTGAGGTCGAACATGGTCTTCTTCTCGGCCGGTTCGGCGTGGTCGTAGCCCAACAGATGCAGCAGGCCGTGAATCAACAGATAATCGGCCTCCTCCTCCGGCGTGCGATCAGAGGCGGCGGCCTGCGCAGCGGTCACGGTCGGACATAGCACGATGTCGCCGAGCACACCCAGCACCGGTTCGTCGTCGGGATCGGGGGACCGTAGCTCGTCCATGGGAAAGCTGAGCACATCGGTAGGGCCGGGTTCGCCCATGAACTTCTCGTGGTAGGCGCTCATCGTGTCTTCGTCGACCAGCAACACCGACAACTCAGCCTCGGGGTGAATCCGCAGCTCGTCCAAGGCGAAGGTGGCCAGCTTGAGCAGCCGCTCGGTGTCGACCTCCAGACCGGACTCGTTGTTGAGATCGATCATCGTTTCTTCCTCACCGGCGGCAGCGTCGCCTCGAAGCGGTCATAGGCGGCCACGATGCGTCCCACCAACTTGTGTCTGACCACATCATGACTGGTCAATCGGCAGAAGGCGATGTCCTCGACGCCGTCCAGGATCCCCTCGACGACCATCAATCCGGACCTCACCCCGCCGGGTAGGTCGATCTGGGTGACATCGCCGGTCACCACCACTTTCGACCCAAAGCCCAGCCGAGTCAGGAACATCTTCATCTGCTCAGTGGAGGTGTTCTGCGCCTCGTCCAGAATGATGAAAGCATCGTTGAGCGTCCGACCACGCATATACGCCAACGGCGCCACCTCGATAGTCCCCGAGGTAAGCAGCTTGGGTACAGACTCCGGATCGATCATGTCGTGCAGGGCGTCGTACAGCGGACGCAGGTAGGGATCGATCTTGTCGTTCAGGGTTCCCGGCAGGAATCCGAGCCTTTCGCCGGCCTCGATGGCCGGGCGGGTGAGGATGATGCGATTGACCTGCTTGGCCTGCAGAGCCTGTACCGCTTTTGCCATTGCCAGGTAGGTCTTGCCGGTGCCAGCCGGCCCAATTCCGAAGACGACGGTATGGGCGTCAATGGCGTCGACATACCGCTTTTGGTTGAGCGTTTTTGGACGGATGGTCTTGCCGCGATTGGACAGGATGTTAGCGGTCATAATTTCTGCCGCACTGACACCGGTTCCGGCGACCATGCCGACGACTCGTTCTACCGTGTCGACCTCCAGCCCCTGCCCGGTACGGACGATCGTGATGAGTTCGGTGAGCACCTCAGCGGCGTGCGTGACGTCCTCGGGACGTCCGGTAAAGGTGATCTCATTACCCCGTACGTGCACTTCAGCAGCGAGTTCGCGCTCCAAGATGCGTAGAAACTCGTCGCGTGGACCCAACACGGACACCATGTTGATCGAGACGGGGATGACGACACGACGTTCGGCGGTAGCCGGAGCTGGCTGGTTCAGCGGATCCTCCTCGAAACGGATACCCCCAATCGTACCTGGCAGCGCAGAGCGCTCGCCCCACACACCGTCCACGATGAGCTCTCCTTTCGCCAACAAATCGGAAAGATGTCGAAGGACCCCCCTTTTGGGGGACATTCCTGGCTGGTGAATCCCCCTACAGTTGTCTACGCTTCGACAGTCGAGTTGCGGTCTCCGTGGCTCGCCCGGCGCGAAACGCTAGGGGTGTAGTGCCTTTCGTTGCCGCATGGTGTTGTGCTCAGTTCTGACTTGGGGGGAAGAACTTAATGCTTGGTGTGTACTCGCGCGCGTCGAAACGCGGTGGCCGGTCCCTGGTTTCACTGCTGACCAGCTTCGTCCTGGCGCTGGGATTCCTGCTCTTCGGCGGCGTTCCGACGCTCACCGCGGCCTACGAGGTGCCGACTGGCACCTGGTCGAACCCCGTGAACGACACCAGCAGCATTTCGTTCCCCTCCGGTCTCACCGCCACGGTGACCTCCAGCGGTCGCACCGACGTGACCGGCGTGAGCACGCTCGGTGCCAAGGAATGGGCCGACGGCATGTACTCCCCGGCCAGCATGGTGACCAGCGACTCCGGCGTGGCATTTCTGGTGAACACCGGTACCTGTGCGGCGAGCGGAACCTGCACAGGCCTCGGCACACTCACCGTCACGTTCAATCGCCCCGTTCGGAACCCCACCTTCAACTTCGCTGGCCTCGGCGGCACCACCGGCGGGTACCACTGGTCGGCCCTCCACGCGGTGCTCACCTCCACCACCCCCGGCGTCACATTGAATCGAGCATCGGGCAACTCCCAGTTCGCCGTCACCGCCAATAGAGTCACCGCAGTCGAGGACCGAACCGGAGCGGCATGCGTCACCGTTGGCAATACCGGCTATACGGCCTCCTGTGGCGGTGTCCAAGCCACCGGAACCAGTTCCACCTTCAGCTTCGATATCTCGGCAGTCTTCACCCCGGTCGGCGGGATCGGGAGCAACTCCCACGACACCGGCGACGAGGTCATCTTGACCGTCACCGTGCCCCAAGATTTTGGGGACGCACCGTCCAGCTTTGACCAGACCCAGGCTGCCGCCCACGTCATCAGCGGCCTCTACCTTGGCTCGGGATCGACCGAGGACAACGCCAATGTGCGCAATGCCACCACCAGCCCCAATGCGGGAGCAGGTGCGACCGGAGACAGCGATGATGCCTTCACCAGCTTGCCCGCTGTCGTTGCTCAGACCGGTGCCACCTATTCCCGCACCGTCCCTATCTCGGGGGTGACGGCGACCTCCACGGTGTGCGGGTGGTTGGACTTTGATCGCAGCGGTGTTTTCAACACCACCGCGCTCAGCGGCGAGCAAGCCTGTGCCACGGTCGCGGCTGGCGCCACGAGTGCCACCCTCACCTGGACGGTGCCCTCGGGCGCATCGGTCGGCAGTACCTATGCCCGGTTCCGGATCGGCAACACCGCTGCCGAAATCACCGGCAAGCCGACCGGACTGGCCACCACCGGTGAAGTCGAGGACTATCCGGTCAACATCGTGGCGATGCCCACGATCACACTCCGCAAGACCACCACAGCGGGTACCGGCGGAGCCTTCGACTTCACACTGACCAACACCCGCCAGACCACCGGCACGGTCACCACGACTGCATCCGACACGCCGACCCAGGTCGATGGCGACACCGCAACGGCTGGAACTCAGCCCTTCACCGCAGCCGCAATCAACACCGCGGTCACGATCAAAGAATCCCAACTGGCCTCTGGATGGGCCTTTTCCACCGCATCCTGCACCAGCGGCGGAACCTCGGTGGGAACGCTCAGTGGCACCACAATGACATTGCCCGCCGCGGCGATCGTGCCCGGTGCGGACATCGTCTGCGATTACACCAACGGCCAGCCGGCCATCAGCCTGACCAAGACAGCGGGATCACTGTCCGGTCTCACTGCCGGCTCCACCCTGCCCTACACCTTCACGGTGACCAACACTGGTCAGACACCGTTGAATTCGATCGCCATCACCGACTCCAAGATCGCCACGGTGACCTGTGACGCCACCGCGCTCGCCATCGGCGCCGCCACAACCTGCACCGGCACGTACACACTGAAGCAATCCGATGTGGACGCCGGCCAGGTCGTCAACAATGCCTCGGTCTCCGGCGCCC
>DMIX01000089.1 GCA_003451975.1 Propionibacteriaceae bacterium | reverse complement strand
GGACAGATCTTCTTCGACGACGGGATCTTTCCCTTGAAGTCTGCGGGGAAGTGACACCAGGCCCCCTTGGTACTCACCGCGCACCAGATGGCACCACTCGGGCTGGCGAAGGCGCTGAGTTCGTGGCTGCTCACGTCGAGCGCACCGGTGGCATCGGGCAACGCCGGTGTCGTCGGGGCCGTGGTGGCAGGCGTCGCAATCGGCGACGTTGAGGTGGACGTCATCGGGCTGGCCGAAGGTATACCGGCGGTCGTGGCCGGCGCCGCTGGGCTGCAGCCGGCCGTGAGAGTGAACAATCCGAGGATCAGGAATATCCGAAGTTGAGGCATTCTTCGACCTCCGCAGTAGGGAAAGCGACGCAATCAAGGTAAAACCCGACAACTCTGCAAACCGATGACCCCAGTGTGGTGACCTGCTGCGGATTTCGCCAGCCCCGGTTTGACGACGCTCTCCAACAGAGCAGAATCAAGCCATGGCAGCTCACACCGCACTGGTCCTTGGCTCCGGGGGCGTCACCGCCGCCGCCTGGCAGGCCGGGATGATCGCAGGGATGGCCGATCTGGGCCTCGACCTGGACGCGGAACGGGTGATCGGCACTTCCTGTGGTGCTCTGGTGGCCGCGCGATTGACCGCTGGCTGCGACCCGCAGGACTGTGCCGAGATGCTGGCTGCGCCGCTGGCCTGGCTACGACCAATTCCTTGGACGGCGCCGCTGCGCCGAGCCTTCGTCCAATTGCATCCCAGCCACAGGCATGCGGTTCAAGCAGTGGGGCGCTCCGCAATCCGGGACTGGACGCCGCAATGGCAGGCCGTTCGGATCGAGCAACTGGCCGCCGACCTGGTGGGGGTGCCCTGGCCCACCTCGTTGGTGATTGTTGCCACCAATGCGGTGACGGGACGTCCGGCCTATTTCACCGCGCGTGAACCCATCGATGTTGCCACCGCGGTGGCCGCGAGTTGGGCGGTGGCCGGAACGCTCCCGGCGGTGCGCGTCGGCTCGGAGTGGTACCTCGACGGTGCGCTACGGTCCCCACTCAATGCTGATGTGGCCAGTGGGGCCGCCTCGGTCATCATGTTGGCACCGCTGGGGCGCGCCGGTGACGTTGCTGGATGTGTGCGTCGACAAGCTCAAGGACTCCGCAGCGGCAGTAGTGTCGTGCGATTGATCCGTCCAGATCGAGCCAGCCGGGTCGCGATGGCCCTCGAGGCTGATCTCGGTCGCGGAGTGGGGGCGACCATGGCCGCCGGCCGCAACCAGGGCCAGTGCTATGGATGACAGTTCGCCGGGCAGTGGCCCGGTCTGGGCTAGCGCGCCGCTCGCCTCATGGTGTCGGTCTCCGAGCGATGGGCCCCAGGTGCGGCCGTCCACTACGGGAATCGATCAGGCGCTGACGAACGCGAGTTGGTCGCTGTCGACCACGCTCGCCTCACGCCCGGGCGCTGACTGGCTGCTCCAATACAGATTGGTATGCGCGACCACCTGTTCGGGCGGCGGGGCTCCCCACTCGGTCAGATCCTCAGTGGTGTGGGCATCGGCGACCAACACTGTGTCGTAACCCCGTACGAAGGCACCGTGCAGGGTCGAACGAATGCAGGCGTCAGTCTGGGCGCCGACCACGATGAGGCGACCGATGCCGCCGCGGGCCAAGATGTCGGTCAGATCCGTGGCTTCGAAGGCATCCCCGAAGTGCTTCTCGATTCGAGTTTCATTGTCGGCAGGGTCGAGTGCTTCGACGATCTGCCACGGCTCGGTGCCGGCGACGCGGTTCCCCGCCGCATCCTGGACCCAGATCACTGGCACCTCGGCGGATCGAGCTTTGGCCACGACGTCACCAATGGTGGCGATCACCTCGTCGCGATGCCAGGCGTCGGCCAGTACTCCATTTTGGACGTCGACGACGAGCAGGGCGGAGTTGGGACGTTCTCGGAAAGTGCTCATCGGTGCACCTCGTTCACAGCTGCGGGTGGGAATCTTCGTTCAGGCTAGGCGCCGGCAGGCCCTGGTGGAGTGCTGATGCCAAGAATTCGGGGGTGAGGCATCGAAAGCAGATACTTGGTCGAACCTGGGCGGGTTGCAGGCCAGCCAGACGTCCATCGTCATTTGTTCGCCCTTTTCCCCGTACCCTTGGGGCCTTTACAGTTCGCGAAACCCGGTGAAGGAGACGAGTCATGTTCAGCAAGGTCTTGGTGGCCAACCGCGGCGAAATCGCCGTACGCGCGTTCCGCGCCGCCACAGAACTGGGCATCGCCACTGTGGCCGTGTTCACCCATGAAGATCGGCACGCCGAGTTTCGGCTGAAGGCCGACGAGTCCTACCAGATCGGCGAGCCGGGTCACCCGGTGCGCGCCTATCTGGATGTGGACGGCATCGTTGCGGCGGCAATACAAGCCGGGGCCGACGCCATCTATCCCGGCTACGGCTTCCTATCGGAGAACCCCGACCTGGCCGCGGCGTGTGAGAAGGCCGGCGTCACCTTCATCGGCCCGGCCCATGAGGTGTTGGAACTGACCGGCAACAAGGCTCGGGCTATCACCGCCGCGCGCGAAGCCGGGTTGCCCACCCTGCGTGGCTCTGAGCCCAGTGACGACCCTGACACCTTGATCGCCGCCGCCGCTGACGTGGGATTCCCGCTGTTCGTGAAGGCGGTCTCCGGTGGTGGCGGACGCGGTATGCGAAGGGTCGAGGACGCCGCAGCGCTGCCCGCAGCGCTGGCCGAAGCCCAACGCGAGGCGACCTCGGCCTTCGGAGACTCCCGGATGTACCTGGAGGAGGCCGTCATTCGGCCGCGCCACATCGAGGTACAGATTCTGGCCGATGGCACCGGCGAGGTCATGCACCTGTTCGAGCGCGACTGCTCGGTACAGCGTCGTCACCAGAAGGTGATCGAACTCGCGCCGGCGCCCAATCTGGATCCGGCCCTGCGTGACGAGATCTGCGCCGGTGCGGTGCGGTTCGCGCGCCACATCGGGTATCGCAACGCCGGCACTGTGGAGTTCCTACTCGGCGAGGATGGCCGCTTCGTCTTCATCGAGATGAACCCGCGCATTCAGGTGGAGCACACCGTCACCGAAGAGGTCACCGATGTCGACCTGGTGAGTTCTCAGATGCGCATCGCCTCCGGCGAGACGCTCGCCGAGCTGGGATTGAGCCAGGACACGGTGCAGGTACGGGGAGCGGCCCTGCAGTGCCGGGTCACCACCGAGGATCCTGCGAACGGCTTCCGCCCGGACACCGGCACCATTTCGGTCTACCGCACCCCCGGTGGCGGCGGCGTCCGATTGGACGGCGGTGTCGTCTTCGCCGGTGCCGAAGTGGGAGCCCACTTCGACTCGATGCTGGTCAAGCTCACCTGCCGCGCCCACGATCTGCCCTCGGTGGCCCGCCGGGCCTACCGGGCATTGACCGAGTTCCGGGTACGTGGCATCTCCACCAACATCGGTTTCTTGGAGGCGGTGCTTTCCGACCCGGACTTCTTGGCCGGACGGATCAACACCTCCTTCATCGACGATCGTCCCCACCTGGTGCACCACACCTTCGCCGCCGATCGCGGCACCAAGCTGCTGAACTACTTGGCCTGGGTGAGTGTCAACAAGCCCAACGGGGCAGCCCGAATCTCCATCGACCCCTGTGAGAAGCTCCCCGCGCTCAGCGCCGGGGAACTCGCTGCCGAGCCGCCAGCCGGGTCGCGGCAACGGCTCTTGGCGGTGGGCCCGACACAGTGGGCCGCCGAGCTGCGTGCTCAGAAGCAGGTGGCCGTCACCGACACCACGTTCCGTGACGCTCACCAGTCGCTACTGGCTACCCGGGTGCGCACCCGGGATCTGCTGGAAGCCGCCCCGGTGATCGCCCGCACCCTGCCGCAACTGTTCAGCGTGGAAGCCTGGGGCGGGGCGACCTACGATGTGGCGCTGCGGTTCCTGAAGGAAGACCCCTGGGAGCGGTTGGAGAAGCTGCATGCGGCGATGCCCAACCTGCCGCTGCAGATGCTGCTGCGCGGACGCAACACTGTGGGCTACACGCCTTATCCGCTCGCAGTGACCGATGCATTTGTGGCCGAGGCTGCTCGTTCTGGGCTGGATGTGTTCCGCATCTTCGATTCGCTGAACTGTGTGGACCAGATGCGTCCAGCCATCGAGTCGGTGCTGAAGACCGACCATGCAGTGGCCGAAGCAGCGCTGTGTTACACCGGCAATATGCTCTCCCCCGGCGAGAAGCTGTACACCTTGGACTACTACTTGGACCTGGCCGAGGAGTTGGTGAAGGCCGGGGCTCACATTCTGGCGATCAAGGACATGGCCGGGCTGCTGCGGGCCCCGGCGGCGTCCAAGCTGGTGCTCGCGTTACGTGCGAACTTCGACCTGCCGGTGCATCTGCACACCCACGACACCTCCTCAAACGCCGGCGCCATGCTGCTGATGGCCAGCGAGGCCGGGGTGGACATCGTCGATGCCTCGCTCTCCTCCCTGTCCGGCCTGACCGCCCAGCCCAACCTGAACNNGTGCATCTGCACACCCACGACACCGCCGGCGGTCAGCTCGCCACGCTGCTGGCTGCGGTCGACGCCGGGGTGGACGCTGTCGATGTGGCTGCGGCTTCCATGGCCGGAACCACCTCGCAGGTATCCATGTCGGCGCTGGTGGCCGCCCTGGAAGGCACCGACCGTGACACCGGCTTGAGCCTGTCTGCAGTCACCGAGTTGGAGCCCTACTTCGAGCAGGTGCGCAATCTCTACGGTGCTTTCGAGTCCGGACTGCCCGGTCCGACCGGCCGGGTCTACCACCATGAGATTCCCGGTGGTCAGCTCTCGAATCTGCGTCAGCAGGCCATCGCGCTGGGTCTGGGCAACCGTTTCGAGGACATCGAGAACATGTACGCCGCCGCCAACCGGATTCTGGGCAATCTGGTGAAGGTGACTCCGTCGTCGAAGGTCGTCGGTGATCTGGCCCTGGCCTTGGTCGGGCGCAATGCCGACCCCGACGACTTCGAGGCGAACCCCAACAGGTACGACATTCCCGATTCGGTCATCGGCTTCCTCAATGGCGATCTGGGCGACCCGCCCGGTGGCTGGCCGGAGCCGTTCCGCACCAAGGCTCTCGCCGGACGCACCACCAAGCCTGTGGTCACCGAGCTGACCGAAGCTGAAGCCGAGGCGTTGGTGGCCGAGCCGCGCAGCACGTTGAATCGGCTGCTGTTCCCTGGTCCCACCAAGGATTACGAGACGGCGGTTGCCGACTATTCGGAGTTGACGGTGCTGCCCACCAGGGAGTTCCTCCACGGACTCACCCAGGGTGACGAGGTCGAGGTCACCCTCAAGCGGGGCCGCAAGGTGTTGCTGAAGATCT
>DMIX01000121.1 GCA_003451975.1 Propionibacteriaceae bacterium | reverse complement strand
ACCAGAAACCCGCCCGCGCACAAGGCAGCAGCCCATAGCACACAGCAGCGAACCCCCTGGGACGCTTCAAGGCAAGATAGGAGGCTGGTAGAATCCGCAAGACATCCCAGGCTGGAACTATGCCGGTTGGCGCGCTGCAGGCCGGATGCAGTGCGCTGCTTACTCCAGAGCGCCCAGATCGGAGCTGCGGTGCTGCGTCGCCGCACTGACAAAACCACCGGCGGAGTCGATGCGCCCGTTCGACTTGAACAGCCGGATCTTCTCACGCACGCGCTCCTTGACCATGTCGCGACCGATGGTCAGCCACTTGCGCGGATCGACATTGTCCGGTGACTCTGCAACGCCTTGCTTGATGCCCGCGACGAAACCCTGATTCAGGAACGTCGCCACGTTGATCTTGACGACACCATTCTCGATCGCCCCCACCAGGCTCGCATCGGTCACACCGGATGAGCCGTGCAGCACCAACGGCGCACCCGTTGTATCGCGAATCTCCGCGATGCGCTGGAGATCGAGCTCGGCGGCCTGCGCTTCCATCGCGTGGACGGAACCGACAGCCACGGCCAGCGAATCCGCCCTGGTCAGCTCGAGGAATTTCTTCGCCTCGTCCGGATCGGTCATCGCTGCTTTGACTTCGGCAGCGGTCACGTTATCCTTGGCCTGCAAGACTTTGCCCAGCTCGGCTTCCACCGGAATGCCGCACGCATGGGCGATGGTGGTCACCTGGCTGGTCACCGCTACGTTATCGTCGAACGACAATTTGGACCCATCGAACATCAGTGACGTAAAACCTTCGCGCAAGCAACGCACGTTCTGCTCGAAGTCCGTTCCGTGGTCGAGATGCAACACGACCGGCACATCGACCAGCGATGCGGCGATCTTGACCATGCCGGCTGCCATACTCAGACCGCAATAGCGGATCGCTCCCTGGCTGACCTGCAGGATAACCGGCGCGCGTTCCTCTTGCGCCGTCTCGACGATGGCTTGAATCTGTTCCATGTTGTTGGCATTGAAAGCCCCAATGGCGAAGCGGTCTTTCATCGCCCGTGCAAACAACGCTTGACTTGTTACCAGTGGCATAGTTCTTTCCTCCTTGGGTATGTTGTACCTGACAAACCATTCATGTCTATGATGTCCCTGGCTGGGCGAGATGCCCGGCCAGCTTCACATCCGTATTACTCTGCGCACACGGGGCGGTTATCCGGCGTGTGTAGCGACCCGGCTTACCAGCGGCGCCTGCTCCGTAGCACTACCACGTCCGCTGGAACTCGACCTCGTACGAATAGTGGTACAGCGAGTTGGCTGTCGTGCTATCCTCACAGGGTTCGTCAACCGGGATGTCCGGTGTGATCCCCGTGGCGATCTCGCTCTTGAAGCCTTTGATTTCCACGGTGTGCGTCCCCTTGTACATCGGGAAGTCCGTGGCGCCTTCTCCACGCTCCGGCTTGGTGCCGGACATGAGCTCCACGCCGTCGACACCCCAGGATACCCATACCGGAATGCCCGGCAGCCCGTTGCCATCCTTGTCCAACACGTTGATGTAGATGTTGTGTCCCCCGCGGTTCTCGCACGCCGTCAGACGGCGCACCTTGACCAGCCTGAAATCCACCTCCGGTGTGGGTGTGGGCGTCGGTTCCAGAACTTCGGGCACTGGCGTGTCCGTCGGCGCGATCACCCGTGGCCGCGGTGTATTTGTCGGCACTTCCGTTGGGACCGGTGTGTCCGTCGGGGGCACCGGCGTGAACGTTTGCGTCGGCGTCGGGGTATCGGTCGGCGTCGGCGAATGGGTCGGTGTCGGCGTGATCGTCGGCGTGGATGTCGGGATAGCGGTCTCCGTCGGCGTCGGCGTGACGGTCTGCAAGAACGCCATGTTGCTCAAACGCACATCGTTACTGCCAAACGCCGAGATCACCGTCGCCGGTGCGCTGATGCCGCACAGCCACACGAACAGCAACGCCACACCCATCAATTGCAGTTTGGTCGCCACGCTGCGCGTCGCAAACCAGACGCCCGCCGCGCCGGCGGACTCGGTCAAACGCTGCAACGGGCCGGGGCCGGTCTTCGCGGCAGGCCGCGGTCGCTTTTTGTCGGGAACAACGGCGCGGCGCTTGATTGTCTCCTGGCNNGTGGCCCGCCGCACACGATCTTGCTCTCTGGTGCTCGGCGCCGTGCGCGAAGATGGCACGGGACGGGTTTGCGGCTTTGCCGGCACGCGATCCCTGGATGTCACCGTCCGCGCCGGAATCGCCTTGGGTTGTGCCGCTGCGGGCGCTTCCACGACCGGGCGTACGGCAGGACCTCCACCCATCCGCCCGTCGCTCAGGCGGTTCAGCCGCTCAGAAAGCACCCGTCCGATCCCGATGGCCAACTGCGGGTACTTGTGCATCAGTTCATCGAGATCTCGCTGGTCCAGCGCCCAGAGGTCTACATTGCTCACCGCCTGGGCCAACGCCGACCGCAGATTTCCGGTCAGCAACGCCGCTTCCCCGAAGAATTCCCCGCGTCCGAGCACTGCCAGCGTCGTCAGTTTGTCGTTTCTCTTCGCCGCAATCCGGACCTGGCCCGTCTCGATGAAATACATCACTTCACCGGGCGTATCCTGTGCGAAAATGAGCTCCCCAGCGCGGTAGCGCACTGGCCGCACCCGATGCGAGACGTCCACCAGCTCGGGACGAGAGAGGCGGTTCAGCAGGGACATCCGGCCCAGGTGTCGATCGACAAAACTCTGTCCGGACTTGTTGAGGCGCTGGCTGAGGGTCCTGCTCAACGCAGAACTGAGCGACGGGAAACGGATCAGCATCTCGTCGAAATCGGTCCGGTACAGCGCCAGCAGGTTGGTATTCACCACCGCCCGCGCTGCGGTGGTGCGCGCCTTGCCGGTCAGCAGTGCCATCTCGCCGAAGGTTTCTCCCTGCCGCAGCTGAGCCACCACATCGCCATCCAGACCGCTGTTCGAATAGAGCTTGATCTCGCCCGACTTGAGGATGTAGAGCGCATCACCGGGCTCGCCTTCGGTGTACACAAACTCGCCAATGGGCACGTGGCGCAACACCAGACGACCGGCAATCCCCTGCAGTGTCTCCAGCGGCAAATCGGCAAAGATCTGGATATTCTTGAGCATATCGATCGCCAGCGCGCGGTCCTGCGCGCCCAGGAGCGAACGCAGACTGCGGCTCAAAGCGACGCGAATCGACGGATAACGATCGGTCAATTCGTTGAAATCGGCCAGCTCGAGTACCCACACGATGGCATAATCGGTGGCATAAGCCGCGACGCTGTAGGACGTCTCCGTCAGCAACGCCATCTGCCCGAACACATCGCCCGGCGCCAGCTCCAGGAATTCCTCTTCATCGGCGGAACTGTCGACCAGGCGAATCGGGCCGGCTTCCATGATATACATGGCCGTCGCCGCCTGGCCAGTCTGGAAAACGAACGCACCCTTGCGCAATTCGCGCAAATACAGGCAATCGGCGAGCGCATCGAGCTCATCTTCGCGGAGATCAGCCAGGAAGGGCAGCGCTTTGAGTCGTTTCTCGACCAGATAGCCGCGCAGTTGGGCGATCCGCTGCCCAAAGGCCATACTCAGGCCCAATCCCAACTCCGGGTAATTGGCAATCAATAACTCCAGATTATGTCCGGAAAGAGTCAGGAGCTCTACTTCGGAGGTCGCCCTCGCCTCCATCGATCGTACCCGCCCCAGAAACAGATCCGCTTCACCAACCAGGCTCCCCGGTCCGAGATTGGCGATCACCGCACCCCCATCGGCGATCAGCTTGACCCATCCGGATTGGATCAGATATAACGCCCGGCTCGGATCACCCTTGGCAAATACGATCTCGCCACGGTGATACTGCTCGACACGCATCCGCGACGCTAACAATTGCTGCTCATCGCTCGCCAGCGCCGCGAATAGCGGGGCGTCCTTAATCAGATTATCGATATTCACGTTTGCTATTCAGACCTCCGTTTGGGAGAAGGCCAATGGTTCCACACTTCCCCCGCGGGATTTTTAGCGAATTGCTTTGCGCGCACGAACGGACCTTGCACCCATTCGTGCGCCGAGTCAGCGGAACGAAGTTGCCGGTCGACCGCAATCTCACCCGTCATCATTTGTCGCTTGCTTACGAAAAACGACCTGCCATACAGGAACCGGCTGCGTTTCCGCAGCATGCGCACATTCTCCGTCGCGCAGAGAAACGGCAACAGGTTCGCTCTGGTTGTCATCTACCCGCAGTACATATCTGACGCCGGGTTGCAGCGTAAAATCCGCGTAGCCCGCGCCATTGTCGGGTTTCAGCCCGCTGAAGAACACGTCCAGCTCATCACCCCACGCGATGGACAACGCGACTCCGGCTTGCGGAGACCCACCAGCCTCCTCCACGTGCACTTCCAGCACGCCTACTCCCCCGGCAACATCCGGCAAAGGCTTGCAGGCGAACGATTTACTCACAACCTGATACGCGGGCACGGGAACGGGTGTTGCAGTCGGTGTCGGCGTGTCCATCACGGGTCGTGCTGTCGGCCTGCTATCCGAAGTCGCAGAGGGCGTTGCCAGCAATGTCGGTGCGAGGGGCGTATCGGTTGGAGTCATCGTGATCGTCGGCGTTGACGTCGCGGTCGGAGTTGGAGTCACTGTCGCAGTGGGTGTGACGACGTACACCAGGATCTGGCTGTCGCGCACGCCCAAACCATAGGCCAACTTGGACAACCCACGCACCACTGCGACGTTACCGCCCCCCTCGACGTATCGTTTCGTCAGCCCGATCAACACACGTGAGGCGTCTTCATCGTTGAATCCAAGCCAACTCAGCCGCTGGCGGGCGTGCTCCAGGTCGTCCTCTACTGCGAAAGAGCTACCGATCAGCACCAGGTAATCCTGCTTCAACTCAGCCCGCAGGTCAACCGGGTCGGTGTCGAAGTAATCGACAGGCCACACTCCCCATGTCAGTAACAGCCCACCGGATACGCCCAGCAAGAACACGATGCCGACAAAGAGCCACAGCGTCCGTCTCCTGGGACCATGCGCCTGGTGCATCTCACGGCTCACGGGGCCACGGTCTCCTGGAAGGTCAAATAGAAACTGGTATGATCCTTGCCACCCTTGTAGAAGCCCAGACCCATCCCCGCTACCCGATCACTGGGTATGTCACCTGCAACGGAGCAGGTGTATGAACCCAGTGTACCACTCATTGGATAGTTAATCAAATACTCGGAATCCGGCTTGGGTTCTGCCGGCACGGTCGTTTTACCACCATTTTCGATGATGATCGGCTGTGTGATGGGTACACCGTCCTTGTTCAGCACATTCACGTAGATGTGATACTTGTCGTGCCCCTCTTCCGGGTCCTGCCAATAGGCACGAATCAAGCGCCAATAGGTCTGCCCCGCTTGAACTTCAGCTGGAATCAGTTTCACCGCCGGCTCCAGCTTGTAGCTCATGCGCGAGTCCCAGTCCACGGTCGGTAGCGGCGCCGGCCCATTGCCGCCCGGGGCGGGTGGTGGTGGCGGTGGCGTGGGTGTTGCCACGTAGGGCAGCAACGACTCGCGCTCCGTTCCCAGGGCACGCGCCAGAGTTGCCAGATCGACGACGAGCAGATCGCCACGTCCTTCCTGCTTGAAACGCTCGGCCAAATCCGCGACGGTTGCGCCCTGGTCCGCCAGGTCCAGCAACCCAAGCCGTACACGGGCACGCTCCACGTCGCCATCCAGCGCATAGAGCGCACTCACCAGCACGATGTACTCGTCAGTCGTCACGCCCGGCGCCTGCGCCGGCAGGTCAGCCGCGATACGCGCAGCGTGCCCGGCCAGCGGCGCGGCTTCCACGTCTCCAAAGGAGGCCAGCGTGACCGGTCGAACCCCGACAGCCAGGCTCGCGACGACGACAATCCAAAGCCCGGCCACAATGCCCACATAAGACGCCCAGCGCAGTCGCTTACTCATCGCGCATCTCTCGCTTTCTCTCGTTTCAAGGCACACGACCAGCCATCACCCGTTGCGCCGGAATCAGAGCTCGTACGAATAGTGCCCTCCGCACAGCGCGTTTTGATCGCGTTTCAACTCACATTCATGCGCATCCAGCGACTCACAGTACCCCGCCTCCAGCAGATCAGCGACCGACGGGTACGCTGTCCGCAGCAAACGGCTACGTTCGCTGGTCAAGTCCGCTCCACTGACATTGCCGATGATCTCCACGTAGTAATCGCCGGACGAAGCGACAATCTCGGCCGTACCGGGACCTTTCGAGCCCGTCACCACCGGCTCGAACTTGCCCCCGTCCCAGAACGCCTGCACGATAATACCATCCACGAGCTTTCCCTGCGCGTCTACGGTCTTCACGTAGATCATCGCCGGGGCCTCGCATCCTCCCACTTCCACCTTACCCATCATGCGCTGCGTCAGAATAGTAAAGTCCGGCGACCGCGAGACCCCCGTAGCCGGCAGCTCCACGGTCAACGGCGGTACTGCCGTCAGGTCCGCGGCGGTCGCGGCAAGCTCTGGTGCAGACAGCGCCAACTCGCGCGAAATCGTCGCGGTAGCGGCGATCATCTCGGTAGTGGGTGAAGGGGAAGGGGACAACGTTGCGCTGGAAACAGGCGGTACGGAAGGAAACACGACGACCGCTGGGG
>DMIX01000318.1:13921-21151 GCA_003451975.1 Propionibacteriaceae bacterium | reverse complement strand
CACCAGGACCTCATCGCAGCCTTGGCCAGCGAACGCTATCTGCGGTTGCAACTAGCCTTGGAGCGACTGCTGGCGGACCCACCGCTGGATTGGCGAGCATCCGAACCCGCCTCGATCCTGTTGCCGGGGATGTACGACGCCGTGGTCGCGGTCGCTCGCCAACGCACCGAGCGGGCCATGGCCCGGCCCGGCGATCTGACCCGCTGGCATGAGGTGCGCAAGGCGGCCAAGGCAGCGCGGTACAGCGCCGAACTCATGACGCTGGCCGTCGGCGAACCCGCCGCACAGGCCGCCGAACTATGGGCTCGGGCCAGCGGTGCTCTCGGCGAGGTACAGGACGCTGTCATCGCCGATCAGGTCATCGGCGATCTGTCCCACGCCGCCGTGACAGAGGGGCTGGCGCGCGGACCCTTCGATGAGCTGCGTCACCATCAAGATGGCCGACGACGCGAAGCCTTGGAGCGTGGTCGCGCTGCCCTGACAGCGGCTCTGGGCTAGCTCTGACTGCTGTCAGGTGGCGATGTCGGCGACCTGAGCCGCAGTGACGCGAATCAGATCGGCAGGGTCGAGTTCGACATCGAGGCCGCGGCGCCCCGCCGAGACAAAGATGGTGTCCCACAGTTGACAGGTCTCGTCGATGACAGTCGGCAATGTGCTGCGCTGGCCCAGCGGCGAGACTCCGCCCAGCACGTAGCCGGTGGAGCGCGTCACGTGCGTGGCCTGCGCCATGCTGACCCGCTTGACCCCGAAGGCCTGGCCGCAAGCCTTGAGATTCAGCGTCCCGGCCACCGGAACCAGGGCGACCGCCAGCCGCAGGGGTTTTGCAGACAGCTCCACGACGAGCGTCTTGAACATTCGCAGCGGATCGATGCCCAAGGCGCTGGCCGCTTCCTGCCCGAAGCTGGTGGCCGCAGGGTCGTGGTGGTAGCTGTGGAGCCGGTAGCGCACTGCTGCGGCGTCCAAAGCGATCGTTGCCGGTGTTGCAGCCATCGGATTAGGCCAGTCCCACCACGACGGCGACCAGCAGCGGCGCCGCGACCAGCGAAGGCAGCATGTCTCCGATCTGGATCTGCTTGATGCCGAGCAGACGAATGCCCAGGCCGAGCAGTATCACACCGCCGGTGGCAGTCAGGGCGTCCAGATGAGCTGCAGGCAAGATATTGCCCAACCAGAAGCCGACGGCGGTGAGGGTGCCTTGATAGATGGCCAGCGGAATTGCGGCAAAGGCCACGCCGATCCCGAGCGAGGAGGCAAAGGCCATCGCGGCGAAGCCATCCATGACGGCCTTGATCACCAGTTGCTCCGAGCCATGTCCCATGCCGTCGGACAGTGATCCGATGATGGAAAGCGGTCCGACGCAGAAGATCAAGGTCGCGGTCACCGACGCTTCGATGAAGGTGTTGTGATCGGCGCCGCGCGCGAAGCGGGTCCGGAGCCAGTCGGCACCACCGTCCAGACGCTCCTCCAAGCGCACCACGGAGCCGAAGATGCCGCCGATGAGCAAGGCGGCAAGCACGATGAGCAACCGCGAATTGGGCCCGACCGCGGCAGCGAAAGCCTCCGACATGCCTTGAGCGATCGAGAGCCCGCCGATCACGAGCGAGACCAGTCCGAGGATCTGGGTGACGACCGAGCGGGTGCGCTCGGGAAGTCGGTGTCCGATCAACAGGCCCAACAGCGCCCCGACCACAACGGTGATGACGTTGATAACAGTGCCGGCGCCGATGAACATGGGCGCCATTCAATCACTGCCTGGCGCCGAGTCCCGGCACGGCACCGCGGGTGAACGTCGTGATACCCGACTCACGGCTGGTCCGCGGGGGACAGCGTCCCGGTTCCGCTTAGAATGGCGCAGTGCTGCAAACCATCGATCTTCGAGGCCAGAATCTGCTCGACTACCGCTCGGCTCTGCCGCGTGCGGATTTCGACGTCGATGCCGCTGTGGAACGAGTGCGTCCCATCGTCGCGGCGGTCGCCGAGCGCGGCGCTGCTGCTCTGGCGGAGTTCAGTGAGCGGTTCGACCATGTGGTGCCGACGAGTTTCCGGGTGTCCGCTGAAGCGATCCGTGCCGCCGAGGCGGGACTGAGTCAGGAACTGCGCACCGCCTTCAGTGAGGCGATTCGTCGGCGGCGCTTGGTTGCCGAGGCTGAGGCCGCCAGTGATGTGGTTCGCGTCGAGCTCGCTCCCGGGGCGATCGTCGAGCAGCGACTGATGCCCGTGCGCCGCGTCGGTCTGTACGTCCCTGGGGGGTTGGCGCCATTGGCCTCCAGCGTGCTGATGAATGTGATTCCCGCACAAGTGGCTGGGGTGTCCTCGATCGCTGTTTCGAGCCCGCCCCAGGCCGAGTTCGACGGGCTGCCGCACCCCAACATCCTCGCGATGTGCGGTCTGCTCGGCGTCGATGAGGTGTACGCGGTCGGTGGCGCCCAGGCCATCGCGATGTTCGCCTACGGAGTACCGCAGGTGTGCCCCGCAGTGGACCTGGTCACCGGTCCGGGCAACATCTATGTGGTGGCGGCGAAACGACTGCTGCGCGGCGTGATTGGGATCGACTCCGAAGCCGGCCCCACCGAGATCGCGATCCTCGCCGATGACTCGGCCCAACCGGCCTTCGTGGCTGCCGACCTCATCTCCCAGGCCGAACATGATCCGATGGCCGCCTCGGTCCTGGTCACCGATTCGGAGCCGCTGGCCCAGGCTGTGGTGGCACACGTCGAGGCGCAGGTCGCGGTTACCAAACATGCCGAGCGCATCCGTACCGCCTTGACGGGTTCGCAATCGGCAATCGTGCTGGTCGACGATGTGGAACAAGGGCTCGCGGTGGTGAACGCCTATGCCGCTGAGCACCTGGAAATCCAGACCCGCGATGCGCGCGCAGTCGCCGAGCGGGTCTACAACGCAGGGGCGATCTTCGTCGGGTCCTATGCTCCGGTCTCGCTGGGCGACTACAGCGCAGGGTCCACGCACGTGCTGCCCACCGCAGGCGCCGCCGCGCACTCCTCGGGGTTGAACGTGCACAGCTTCCGCAAACAGGTCCACATCATCGACTACTCCGCCGAGGCGCTGGCCGAACTCGCCGATTACGTGGAGTCCTTCGCCGCTGCGGAGGATCTGCCCGGCCACCGGGCCGCGATCAGCGTGCGGCGGTCGTCGTGAAGCCGGACGTGAGCCTGGGCGAGCTGCCGCTGCGTCCGGAACTCGTGGGGGAGAGGCCCTACGGGGCACCGCAACTGGAGGTTCCGGTGCGCCTGAATGTGAACGAGAACCCCTACCCGCCCACGCCGGAGATCGCCGCCGCCATGGGTGCGGCGGTCACCGAGGCCGCTGCCGAGATCGATCGTTACCCTGACCGGGAAGCGACCGAGTTGCGCGCGGCTCTGGCCGACTATCTCGGGCACGGATTGACCCTGGCGAACATCTGGGCGGCCAACGGCTCCAACGAGGTGATGACCCACCTGCTGGGTGCTTTCGCAGGGCCTGCCCGCCGAGTGCTGACCTTCGCGCCGACGTATTCGATGTACCCCGAATATGCACGTAACACGCACAGCGAGTATGTGGTGGTGCCTCGTCGGCCTGACTTCGGGTTGGACGCCGACGCGGTGTTGGCCGCCATCGAGGAGTACCGGCCCAGCGTGGTGATCATCACGACGCCGAACAACCCGACCGGCACCGTGACGCCGCTGGAAGTGCTGGACGAGGTGCTGGCCCGGACCGAGGTCATCGTGGTGGTGGATGAGGCCTATCAGGAGTTCGCTCGCCACCCTGAACGCACCGCCCTGACGTTGCTGCCGCGCTACGGCAATCTGGTGGTCACCCGCACCTTGAGTAAGGCTTTTGCCCTGGCCGGCGGGCGTTTGGGCTATCTGGCCGCAGCGGAGTCCATTGTGGATGCCTGCCGCATTGTGCGGTTGCCCTACCACCTTTCCGCCCAGACGCAGGTCATCGCCCGGGTGGCGCTGGCCCATGCCCGGGAAATGCTGGCGCGGGTCGACGAATTGCGGGCCACGCGCGACGACATGCTGGTTCGACTGCCTCAACTGGGGGTAGAGGTGATCGACTCCGAGGCGAACTTCTGTTTGTTCGGGACCTTTGATGACCGTCATGATGTCTTTGTCCGGCTTTTGGAGCGGGGCGTGCTGGTCCGTGAAACCGGGCCTGCGGGGTACCTTCGGGTCTCTGCTGGCACTCCCGCCGAAACCGAGGCGTTCTACGCTGCATTGAGCGATGTATTGAAGGAGATCGGATGAGCCCGCGCACGGCGGTGCAGGAGCGACGGACCAGTGAGTCCACGGTTCGGGTTGCCCTGAACCTGGACGGCACCGGGGAGTCCACCATCAGCACTGGAGTGGGCTTCTTTGACCACATGCTTACCGCGCTGTCGCGACACTCGCTGATCGACCTCGACATCGCTACCACCGGCGATGTGCACATCGACGGTCACCACAGTGTCGAAGACACCGCGATCGTGCTCGGGAAGGCCTTCGCGGAGGCTCTGGGCGACAAGGCCGGCATCCGACGCTACGGCGATGCGCTGGTGCCGCTGGACGAGGCGCTGGCACAGGCCGTCGTCGATGTTGCCGGGCGCCCCTATGTCATGTGCTCCGGCGAACCCGACGGCCAGCAATACGCCCTGATCGGCGGAACCGGTGCCGCCTATGCCGGATCACTGACTCAGCATGTCTTCGAATCTTTCGCGATGAACGCCGGGCTGACGCTGCATGTCCGGTTGTTGGCCGGGCGTGATCCGCACCACATCGTGGAGGCGCAGTTCAAAGCGCTGGCCCGGGCGTTGCGGGACGCGGTGGCGCTGGATTCGAGGATCGAGGGCATCGTGCCCTCGACCAAGGGCGCCCTGTGAACGCTGCACCCGTCGTTGCCGTGCTCGATTACGGTTCCGGCAATCTACACTCAGCGACCCGTGCCCTCAGCGCTGCCGGTGCCCGGGTGGAGCTCACCGCCGACCTCGATCGATGCCTTGCCGCTGACGGGCTGGTAGTGCCCGGAGTCGGTGCTTTCGCCGCCTGCATGGACGGACTGGTGGGTGTTGGCGGCCCGGAGCTGGTGAGACGGCGGCTCGCGGCGAACCAGCCGATCTTGGGCATCTGTGTCGGACATCAGGTGATGTTCGATCTCGGCGTGGAACACGGCGTGCAGTCTGCCGGTCTGGGCGTGCTGCCCGGAGTCGTCGAGCCGCTGGATGCGCTGCCACTGCCGCACATGGGCTGGAACCAGGTTCAGGTGGCCGAGGGTTCGGCGATGTTCGAGGGTGTGGAGTCCGAGCGGTTCTACTTCGTGCACTCCTATGGCGTCCACCCCGATCAGTCCTGGCCGCAGGGTGCCTTGATCAGCACTGCCGAACACGGTGGCGATCGATTCGTGGCTGCGGTGGAATCCGACCGACTGTGGACGACCCAGTTCCATCCCGAGAAGTCCGGCGCTGCCGGAGCGCGGCTGCTGCGCAATTGGCTCCAGACTCTGAAAGGTCAGCAATGAGTGAACTGATCCTGCTCCCCGCGGTCGATGTGCAGGCTGGTCAGGCGGTGCAGCTGGTTCAGGGCGTGGCGGGCAGCGAAAAGGTGTTCGGCGATCCGCTGGCCGCCGCGCAACGCTGGCAGGATGCCGGAGCCCAGTGGCTTCACCTGGTGGATCTGGACGCAGCCTTCGGTCGGGGCAGCAACGCGGAGGTCCTGGCCGGGATCGTCGGCGAAGTCGGCATGCAGGTGGAGATGTCGGGCGGAATCCGCGATGACGCCTCCCTGGAACGTGCCCTGGCGACCGGATGCCGTCGGGTGAATATCGGGACGGCCGCCTTGGAGAACCCGCAGTGGTGCGAACGCGTCATCGCTGAGCATGGTGATCGGATCGCCATCGGACTCGACGTTCGAGGCACCCGGTTGGCAGCTCGCGGCTGGACCCAAGAGGGCGGCGAGCTGTACGAAACGCTGGACCGGCTGAACGCCGCCGGCTGTGTGCGCTATGTGGTCACCGATGTGGCCAGTGACGGCATGTTGAGCGGGCCGAATCTCACGCTGCTCGCCGACGTGTGCGCCCGCACCGACGCGGCGGTCATCGCCAGTGGGGGAGTCTCCAGCATCGACGATCTCATCGCAGTGAGCGAGTTGGTGCCGTCCGGTGTGGAAGGTGCGATCATCGGCACCGCGTTGTATGTGGGCAACTTCACCTTGTCGGAAGCGCTGGATGCGGTTCGCGCCTGACCCGGGTTCCGCTGAGCTGCTGGTTGCCCACGACCGGTTGCTGCGCGGCGATCCCGAAGTCATCGGTGCCGACGACTTGGTCGTCGAGGACGGCCTGTGGTTGGCGGTGTTCGGCGAGGACGGCTTCGTCACCCACCGCGCCTTGGGCGAACTCACCATTGCCGCGCTGGACACCCTGGTCTCCCGGGTGATCGCGCATTTCGGCGCCCGTTCGGTTTCACAATTCGAGTGGAAGACCCGCAGTCACGATGTCGGCAACGACGGCCTGGTCGCTGCGCTGCTGCGAGCGGGTCTGGTACCCGAACCGGTCGAGACGGTGATGATCGGCGAAACCGCCAAACTGATGACTCCGGTGGCAGTGCCGGAGTCGCTGGTGCTCCGGACGGCCGGCACCGGTGGCCACGACCTCAGTGATGATGTCGAGGCTGTGGATGCCCTGCACGCAGCCGTGTTCGAACACCACCAGAATCGCTTCAGCGAACGGCTGATGGCCGAGCTCACCGAGCGCGCTGATCTCAGAGAACTGTGGCTGGTCAGTGACGGTGTGCAGGCCCTCAGCGCTGGGCGTGTGGAGTTCAGTGGTCCGGTCGCAGGGCTCTTCGGTGGCGCGACGCTGCCACAGTGGCGCGGCCGGGGTCTGTATCGGGCGATGACGGCGTCCCGGGCGGCTTCGGCGGCCCGGGCGGGCTGCGCGTTGATGTACGCCGAATGCACCCCTTTCAGTGAGCCGATCCTGCGCAGCGCCGGTTTGCGTGCGATCACCACCACCACTCCCTACCTGTGGCGGCGCCCCGGAGCTTGAGCGGTGCCCCGGCCTTGGGCGCCCACTATGTTGGTAGCCTCCAAACGGCGCCCTGGAGCCATGGCGATTGGTTGGCGGCGCATCGGATCCACCACCGCGGGAAAGGACCAGCATGATACGAATGCACGGCAGCCTCGACGGCCAGGTTGGGGCCAATGCGGCACTGCTGATCGTCGGTGTGGTCTTCTCGGCGATCGGGGCGGTTGCGTTGGC
>DMIX01000318.1:0-13893 GCA_003451975.1 Propionibacteriaceae bacterium | reverse complement strand
GGCGACCGCCAGCGGAACCATCACCGTGGTCAGGCCGGTCGACAGCTACGCTCGCCACGACAACACCTGCACCTTGCGGTACAACTACGAGGTCGACGGTCGTCATTACGACTCCGGTACCCGCACCAGTGATACCTGGGCCTGCTCGCGCTACGAGGGCGAGACTGTCGAGGTCCGCTACGACCCGAAGCATCCCTGGCAGGGATCGATCCTGGAGGATCAGACGGGGCTGTGGGCCCTGACTCTGGCGGGCACGCTGGGCCCATTGGCCTTCCTCGGCGCGGGGATCGGCAGCCTGATCGGCTGGATCCGCCACATTCGCAGGACCAACAGCGAGTCTGTGCAGACGGAGCCGGAACTGCCGGAGTCCATCGAGCCCACGGGATCGGTGAGCGAGGCGGGGAGCGAACCGGGCGCCGATGGTTGGCCGCTGCTGGAGTCGCCCCGACCCGAGCAGGGCTGACGCCGGGCGCAGCTCAGGGCACCCGGGCCGTCCAGTCGGGCGTGTCGAATTTGGTGCGGCGCAGGTCTGCGGCCGCCTCGAACTCCTGCTGAGTCAGTTGACCGTCAACCACGGTGTGGAGGCGGCGGAAGGTCGCCAGGAATGAACCCATGACGGCTTCCCGCGGCAGGTGAGTCTGGGAGCGGACGGGATCGACACGCTTGTTCGCACTCTTTGTTCCCTTGTCGGAGAGCTTCTCTCGACCAATGCGCAGTACTTCCAACATCTTGTCGGCATCGATGTCGTAGGCCATGGTCACGTGATGCAGCAGAGCGCCACCGACGAAGCGCTTCTGGGCTGCCCCCGCGATCTTCCCGGCGTCGGAGGCGATGTCGTTCAGTCCGGCGTAGCGCGCGGTGACGCCGACCTCGGCCAAGGCGGTAAGAACCCACTGGTCGAGGAAGGCGTAGGAGGCCTCGTAGCTCAATCCGTCCACAAGGCTGGTGGGGACCACCATCGAGAAGGTGATGCAGTTGCCGGCTTCCATGAACATCGCGCCACCACCGGAGATGCGTCGAACCACCTCCACGCCGTAGCGTTGGGCGGCCTCGTCGTCTACTTCATTGCGCAGGGATTGGAAGGATCCAATGACCACCGCGGGGTTGTTCCACTCCCAGAAACGGAACGTGGGACCGCGTCGCCCGGCGGCGAGTTCGCGGCCGAGCACTTCGTCGAGGGCGACATGCATGGCCGGGTCCAGCGGGCCCGGATCCAGATAGGTGAAAGTCTGATCGGCCCAACCGGTGGAATGCCCCAGCGCACGGCGCACGGCCATGGCGATCGCGTGGGTGTCGAATCCGGCCATGGTGATCGCACCGGCAATAGTGCCGTCTTGGCGGGCCAAGGCCAGCTCGCGATCGACGTGGGCACTGATGGCCGACACTGTGGTGTCAGTACTGAGTCCGGTAAGGGCGGCATCAATGACCGGCAAGGCTTCGTCGGGGTCGAGGAAGAAATCGCCGCTGAGCCGAACATCAGCCAGGCGGCCGTCCTCGACGCTCAGATCAATGGCGACGAGCTTGCCACCGGGTACTTTGAACTCGCCGTGACGGGGTTGAACCATGGCAGCCAAGATAGGTGTCATAGACTGAGCGGCGCAAAATCCTCACCCGAGACGGACGGACATCCATGAGCGGTCACTCCAAGTGGGCCACCACGAAGCACAAGAAGGCGGTTATCGATGCCAAGCGCGGCAAGTTGTTTGCCAAGCTGGTCAAGAACATCGAGGTGGCCGCTCGGACCGGCGGTGCTGACCCCTCGGGCAATCCCACCTTGTACGACGCGATTCAGAAGGCCCGTAAGAACTCGGTGCCGGTGGACAACATCGAACGCGCCGTCAAGCGCGGTGGTGGTATCGGTGGCGAGTCGGTCGACTACCTGGAGATCACCTACGAGGCCTACGGTCCGGCCGGTGTCGCGATCCTGATCGAATGTCTGACCGACAATCGCAATCGGTCGGCGTCGGATGTGAAGGTGGCGGTGACCCGCAACGGCGGCACCATGGCCGATGTCGGCTCGGTGTCGCGGATCTTCGACCGCAAGGGTGTGGTCGAGGTCGCCAAGTCCCAAGGCGGACGGCAGGTCAGCGAGGACGACCTGCTGGAGGCCACCTTGGATGCCGATCCGGAGGATGTCCTCGACGATGGCGAGATCTTCAAGGTGATTTGCGACCCCAATCAGGTGGTCGAGGTGCGCAAGGCCGTTCAGGCGGCCGAGTTGGACTACGAATCCGCCGAGGTGCAGTTCGTTCCGCAGTACGACCAGGCGATTTCCGATGCCGACACCGCCGGCAAGCTGTTCAAACTGCTCGATGCCATCGAAGACCTTGATGATGTGCAGAATGTGTACAGCAATGAGGACGTGCCCGACGAAGTCGGTGAGCAGATCGAGGACTGATCTCGGCGTGCCTGTCGCCTTCTCCCCGAGGCGCGAGGTTAGAATCCGAACACATGTTCGGAAGGTTGTGCCATGCGTGTGCTCGGCGTTGATCCTGGTCTGACCCGCTGTGGTGTCGGCGTGGTGGATGGGCGTCCAGGGCGCCCCCCAGCGCTGGTCGACGTGGGGGTGATCATGACTCCTGCCGATCTGGAGTTGCCGCAGCGCCTGCTCCGGATCGAGGCCGGACTGACCGAGTGGGTGAGCCGGCACCGGCCGGACGTGGTAGCGATCGAGCGGGTCTTCGCCGACCACAATGTGATCTCGGTGATGGGCACCGCCCAGGCCGCCGGACTGGCAATGCTGGTGGCGGCCAAGGCAGGCATCCCGGTGTATTTGCACACTCCGACCGAGGTGAAGGCTGCCATCACCGGGTCCGGCCGCGCCGACAAGGCTCAGGTGGCGTCCATGGTGGCCCGAATCCTGAAGCTTGACGCTCCGCCCAAGCCGGCCGATGCTGCGGACGCTGCAGCCTTGGCGATCTGCCATCTATGGCGAGGTGCCGCCGATGATCGCATTGCTCGGGCCGTGGCCAAGCAGTCGGGAAAGGCCAGCGCATGATCGCGCAGCTTCGGGGACGAGTGCTCGCCGTCGGCGGCACCTGGCTGGTCGTAGACCTGTCGGGGCTGGGACTTCGGGTGTTGTGTGCTCCGGCGACCGCCGGAGCGGCACGGATCGGGGAGCCCGTCGACCTGCACACGTCGTTGGTTGTGCGTGAGGACTCGCTGACCTTGTACGGCTTCAGCACTGCCGACGAGCGGGACATTTTCGAGCTGGTGCAGACGGCCTCCGGTATTGGCCCCCGCATCGCGTTGGCGATCGTTTCGGTGTTCGAGCCCGGCGAGTTCGCCGCGGCCATTACCAGTGGCAACACCGCCGCCATCACCCGGGTGCCGGGCATCGGAGCCAAAGGGGCCGCCAAACTGGTCTTGGAGCTGAAGGACAAGGTTGCGATCTTCGTGGGCTCCAGCGCTCTCAGCGTCAAGCCGAGTACCGCCGTGGGCGACTGGCGTGAGCAGGTGATCGGTGGCCTGGAGGGTTTGGGCTATGGCCATCGTGACGCCGAAGCCGCCTGCGACCGGGTTGCGTCGGATCTCGGCGAGGATGCCGACGTCTCGGTGGCGCAACTGCTTCGCGCTGCGCTGCGCAGCCTGGCAAAGTAGCTGACCGTGGCAGACCTCGAATCCGACGATCCCCTGGACCCGCACGTCCACCTCGATGAGCAGGCGGCGGAATCTGCGCTGCGCCCGGCAACACTGGCCGAGTTCGGTGGGCAGCCTCGAGTCAGCGACCAACTGGATCTGGTGCTGACCGCCGCCCGCCAACGCGGCGGAGTCCCGGACCACGTGTTGCTGTCCGGCCCGCCTGGGCTGGGCAAGACCACCCTGGCGATGATCATTGCCGCCGAGATGGGGGTGCCGATCCGGGTCACCTCGGGTCCGGCGATCCAACACGCCGGCGACCTGGCCGCAATTCTGTCCGGGCTGACCGAGGGCGAAGTCTTCTTCCTCGATGAGATCCACCGCATGTCACGGCCAGCCGAAGAGATGCTCTACCTGGCCATGGAGGACTTCCGCGTCGATGTCGTGGTCGGTAAAGGCCCGGGCGCGACCGCGATCCCTTTGGAGATTCCGCCGTTCACGCTGGTCGGTGCCACCACGCGGTCGGGGCTGCTGCCCGGCCCGCTGCGCGATCGTTTCGGTTTCACCGCTCAACTGGATTTCTATGACAGCGCCGACCTGGAGAAGGTGCTGGCACGTTCAGCCCGACTGCTGAATATCCGATTGTCCGACGATGCCGCTGCCGAGATCGCCTCGCGCTCGCGGGGAACTCCTCGAATCGCGAACCGATTGCTGCGTCGGGTACGTGACTATGCCACGGTGCGCGCTGATGGCGTCCTGACCCGGCAGGTGGCCTCCGATGCCCTGACCTTGTACGAGGTCGATCCGCTGGGCCTGGATCGGCTGGACCGTGCCGTCTTGGATGCCCTGTGCCGCTCCTTCGGTGGCGGTCCGGTGGGATTGAGCACGCTGGCATTGGCGGTGGCCGAGGAAACCGAAACGGTGGAGGAGGTCGCCGAGCCCTTCCTGGTGCGCGAGGGATTCTTGATGCGTACGCCCCGCGGACGCGTCGCCACGCCGCGGGCCTGGGATCACCTGGGCTTGCGTCCACCGCAAGGTTCGCGCGGCGCCGGTGCCGGTTCCGCACCGGATCTGTTCAGTCAAGGCTGAAAGACGTTTCGGGTTCAAATGGGGTTTGCCCGACAAGGGCGCTAGGCTTCTGGGTCGGCGACGGTTGTCGCTGCTATACGTCAGGCTGATTGGAAGAACACATGCCCGGTTTCGATCCGACAACGATCCTGTTGCTGCTCGGCGTGGTCGCGCTGGCCTACTTCATGTTGATCCGTCCCCAGCAGAAGCGTGCCAAGGAGCAGCGCGATCTGATGGCGGCCTTGATGGCCGGCGACCGGGTCATGACGATTTCCGGCATCGTAGGCACCATCCGCTATCTGGGTGAGAAGCAGGCGATCATCGAGATTTCTCCCGGAGTGGAGATGACGGTGGTGAAGGCCGCCATCAGCTCCCAACCGGTGGACGACGAGTTCGAGTACTCCGAGGCTGGTGAGGTTAGCGCCTCCGAGGGGATTGAACCGGCTGAGGTCGAGAGCACAGACACCGACGAGAGCGCCGGCGAGGACCAGAGCAAGTAGTCGACAGCACGTAGGTTCGGTAGAGGAAGACGTGGCAACCAGCAAGCAACAGGCGCACCCGCTGCGCACACTGATCATTCTGTTCGCAGTGATCGCAGGACTGTTCACCATCATGGCGGTGAACAATGTGTGGGCTCCCAAGCTGGGCCTTGACCTCAGTGGTGGCACCACGATCACCCTGACCGCGGCCAACAAGACCGGCACCGGCACGGTTGATTCGAACAGCCTGGAGTTGGCTCGCACCATCATCCAGCAGCGCGTTGACGCCCAGGGTGTGGGGGAGACCGAGGTCACGACTTCTGGTGACAACCAGATCATCGTCACCGCGCCGAACGTTCAACAGGACGACCTGGTGCGTCTGGTGGGTCAGACCGCAGAGCTGAACTTCCGCCAGGTGTACCAGGCCGAAGCCTCCACCGGCTCGACCTCTCAAGACAGCGGCACGGTGACCGAGCCCTCGGCCACCCCCACCAGCACGGCCACCAACCGGCGCCCGCTGCCACAACTGCCGACCCCGGTCCCCAGCCCGCGGCCCACCGCAGCGGCGGACCCCGCCCCTTCATTGGAAGAGTTGATGAAATGGGAGCCGAGTGATCGTGACACCGCGGAATTCGACTCCTACCAGTGCGGTGATACCTCGCCGACTCCCGACGTCAGCGATCAGCCGCTGATCACCTGTGACCAGGAAGGGACCACCAAATACCTGCTGGGGCCCGCTTTGATCAGCGGCGAATTGGTGGACAGCGCCAGTGCCGGCGTGCCGGACAAATCGGTCGCCTGGGAGGTTCGCCTCAACTTCAAACCCGCCGGCGCGACCGACTTCCTGACCGTCACTACTCAGCTCTACAACAACTACCAGGCGAATTCCTCCGGCGTGGACAATCAGTTCGGCATCGTGTTGGACGGCGTGGTCATCTCTGCTCCGGGAGTTCGCAACGGCCCGATCGCCGGCGGTACCGCGAGCATCACCGGTAACTTCACCCAGAAGTCGGCCACCGAACTGGCGAATGTGTTGTCCTACGGCGCGTTGCCGCTGGCCTTCGAAGTCTCCAGCGTCGACAGTGTCTCGGCGAAGCTCGGCGCCGACCAGTTGCAGGCGGGCATCATCGCAGGCCTGTTCGGCCTGCTGCTGGTGGTCGGCTACAGCCTGCTGTACTACCGGGGCCTGGCGATCGTGGTCACCATGTCTTTGGCGGTTGCCGGCGCGCTCACCTGGTCGATGATGGTGCTGCTGGGCCAAGCGATCGGCTTCGCGCTGAGCCTGGCTGGTATTGCCGGTGCGATCGTGGCCATCGGTGTCACCGCCGACTCGTTCATCATCTACTTCGAACGAATACGTGACGAGGTCCGCGACGGCCGAAGTCTGCGCACAGCCATCGAGACCGGGTGGGTTCGCTCGCGCAAGACGATCCTGGCCGCCGACTCCGTCTCGCTGCTGTCGGCAGTGGTGCTGTACGTGCTGGCGATCGGATCGGTGAAGGGTTTCGCCTTCACCTTGGGCCTGACCACCTTGATCGACCTGGTGGTGGTGTTCTTCTTCACCAAGCCGTTGATGACGCTGCTGGGTCGTACCAAGTTCTACGGTCAGGGCATGCGATTCTCCGGGTTCGAGCCCGAGCACATGGGCACCAGCCATGCACCGCTGCACAACTCCCGACGAAAGTCGCGCTCCACCACCGCAGCCCCGGCAGGAGGTGAGGCATGATGGCGACCGAAAAGGACACCACTGTGATCGCTGACGAGCGCGAAGACGCCAACGCCGAGCTGCCCAAGCCGGCGAAGGTGACGCTGGCGCACCGGCTCTACACCGGGCAGATCTCCTACGACTTCGTTGCGCATCGACGTCGCTGGTACATCATCTCCGCCATCGCGTTGGTGGCCTCGCTGCTCGCGGTGCTCCTCAACGGGCTGAACATGGGTATCGAATTCCGTGGCGGCGTCGACTTCCAGGCACCGGTCCAGGTCAGCGCCCAAACCGTCCCCGAGGTGCGCGACGCAGTGGCCTCCCTGGGGCTGGCCGGCCAGGACGACATCACCGTCACGACCATGGGCGACAACAAGGTTCGGGTGCAGACCAAGCCGCTGACCCCCGATGAAGTCGTACAGGTCAAGAAGGCCATTTCCGGTGCGATCGGCATCCAGCCCGACGATGTGACCTATACCCAGATCGGTGCCTCGTGGGGCCAGCAGATCACCACCAAGGCGCTGATCGCCCTCGCGGTGTTCCTGACCTTGGTGATGCTGCTGATCTGGATCTATTTCCGGGACTTCAAGATGAGCATCGCCGCCATCATTGCGCTGGTGCACGACTTGGTGATCACCGTCGGGGTGTACGCACTAATCGGGTTCACCGTTACTCCGGCGACCATGATCGGTGTGCTCACGATCCTGGGCTATTCGCTGTACGACACGGTGGTGGTCTTCGACAAGATCCGTGAGAACACCAAGGACATCCTCAGCTCTGATCGCACCTACTCCCAGGCGGCGAATGCCGCAGTGAACCAGGTGTTGGTCCGGTCGTTGAACACCACCATCATCGGTGTACTGCCGGTGGCCGCACTGCTGTTCACCGGGTGGTTCGTGTTGGGCACCGGCCCTCTGAAGGATCTCGGTCTGGCCTTGTTCGTGGGCATGATCGCCGGGGCCTACTCTTCGATCTTCATCGCAACACCGCTGCTGGCTCAGTTGCGCGAGCGCGATGCCGACATGACCGAGCATCGCGAGCATCTAGAACGCAAGCGTGCGCGCGCCGAGGTCCGCGCCAGCGCTCAGTCCAAGACCAAAGCCGGTTCAAGCGGCGCTGCTGCAACCAAGAAGGTGGCCCTGGAACTGGACGCCACCACGGGCACTGACGTGGCCACGCCTGGTCTGGTGGACGCCAAGACCGTTGAGCAGGCCGCACGACAACAACGAGCGCGGCAGCCGCGCAGCAAGCGGAAGCACTGAGTCGATGGCGGTGCACACCGACCGGGAGCTCGTGGCATCCCTGATCAGGGATGTTCCCGATTTCCCGAAGCCCGGGGTGGTGTTCAAAGACATCACACCGTTGCTGGCTTCCGCAGAGGGTTATCGCGCCGCGATCTCGGCGTTGGCAGCCACCGCCCCGCCGGATATCGATGTGGTGGTGGGCATGGAAGCGCGTGGTTTCATCTTCGCTGGGCCGGTCGCTCTGGAGTTGGGTGCTGGGTTCGTGCCGGTACGCAAACCCGGGAAGTTGCCCGGCGACGTGTACACCCAGACCTTCTCGCTGGAATACGGCCACGAAACCCTTGCTGTGCACACCGATGCCATCGCACCGGGCAAGCGGGTCCTGGTCATCGACGATGTACTGGCCACCGGCGGTACCGTGGGCGCCACCGCTGCGTTGATCCAACGACTGGGCGCAGAATTGGTTCACGTCTCGGTGCTGATCGAGTTGGGCTTCCTAGGCGGGGCGGCTCACTTAGCTAGTCTGGGCATCGACCAACCGAGTGCGGTGCTGAGCATCTAATGGCCGGCCTGGGAGCGCGACTGACCCGGGGCCCGGCCTCGTGGAAGGGCATTGCCCAGGTTCGGCTGCCTGCCCGGCGCCGCAGTGCGGCGGCGGAATTGATCGTCCGAGTGCTGTTGGCACTGGGCCTGCTGCTGCTCATCACCGTGATCGTCTATTTCGACCGCGACGCCTATGCCGATCACGCTACCGGCGCCCCGATCGGCTTCATCGACGCGTTCTACTACGCCACTGTCACCATGACCACCACCGGCTATGGCGACATCACTCCGATCACGACCTCGGCACGGTTGATCAACGCCTTGGTGGTCACCCCGATCCGCATCGCCTTCCTGGTGTTGTTGGTCGGCACCACCGTCGAGGTCCTGGCCAATGAAGGCCGCCGAGCCCTGTTGGACTCCCGCTGGAGGAAGACCATGCGCAATCACACCGTCGTTATCGGCTACGGAACCACTGGTCAGAGCGCTACCGCCACGCTGTTGCGTGGCTCGGTAGAGCCCGAGCGCATCGTGGTCATCGATGCCGACTCCTTGGCCATCCAGGAGGCGAACGCCCACGGCTTTGCCGGCTTCGAGGGGGACGCCACCACCCGCGAGCTGCTGCGGCGCGCCGAGCTACCGAAAGCCCGCGAGGTCATCATCACCGTGGGTCGCGACGACACCGCGATCTTGACCACGTTGACGGTGCGCCAGCTCAACCGCGGCGCGCATGTGGTCGTCGCAGTGCGCGACGCCGATAACGTCCCACTGATCCGACAGTCCGGGGCCGATGCTGTGGTGACCTCCTCCGACGCGGTCGGACGCCTGATGGGGTTGTCGTCGATGAGCCCGCAACTCGGCGAGGTCATCGAGGATCTGCTCTCGGCCGGCGATGGTCTGGAGATCCACCAGCGCATGGTGACCTCCGCTGAGGACGGCCTGTCGGCGAAGGACGTTCCCGGGGAGAAAGTGCTGGCCGTGATCCGCAACAAGTCGCTGCGCCGGTTCTTTGAGTCCGGAGCCGATCAGCTGCATACCGGCGATGAAATCGTGGTGGTGCGCCGCGCACCGGACCCGCGGGCTGCGCGAGTAGACTTCTAAGTCACTCTCCAACCGGGAAGGCGCCGCGTGAGCGAGGACATCTACGGTCCCTATGGCAGGGACGCCTCCGCTCCGGATCCGACGCGCTCGAAAGTGGCCGCCACCGACCAGCCCCGGATGCGGATGCGCCAGGTGTTGGCGCGTCTAGGAGCTCAACGCAATCAACCTGACGCCGTGCTGGATCCCTTGATCCGCACCGTCCACGCGCATAATCCGAAGGCCGACACCAGCCTCATCGAACGTGCCTATCGCACCGCCGAGCATTACCACACCGGCCAGCTGCGCAAGAGTGGGGATGCCTACATCACCCACCCCTTGGCGGTGGCGACCATCCTGGCCGAGTTGGGCATGAGCGAGGCCACCTTGTGTGCCGCGCTGCTGCACGACACCGTGGAGGACACCTCCTACACCGTGGAGCAGCTCACCGCCGATTTCGGGCCTGAGATCGCGGCCATGGTGGACGGCGTGACCAAGCTGGACAAGATCCAGTACGGAGAGTCGGCGAAGGCCGAAACCATCCGCAAGATGGTGCTCGCGATGAGCAAGGACATCCGGGTGCTGGTCATCAAGCTCGCCGACCGTCTGCACAACATGCGCACCATCGGCTACCTGCGCCAGGACAAGCAATCTGCGATCGCCCGCGACACCTTGGAAATCTTCGCGCCATTGGCCCACCGCCTGGGCATGAATGCGATCAAGTGGGAGTTGGAGGATTTGGCCTTCGCCACTTTGCAGCCCAAGGTCTACGACGAGATCGTGAAGCTGGTCGCAGCCCGGGCACCCCTGCGCGAGGACTATCTCCGGGTGGTCATCGACCAGGTTCGCGCCGACTTGGACGAAGCCGACATCAAAGCCACGGTCTACGGCCGGCCCAAGCACTACTACTCGATCTACCAGAAGATGGTGGTGCGTGGGCGCGACTTCGCCGACATCTACGACCTGGTGGGTCTGCGCATCCTGGTCGACAGTCAGCGGGACTGCTATGCCGCCCTGGGCGCGCTGCACGCTCGCTGGAACCCGCTGCCGGGCCGGTTCAAGGACTACATCGCGATGCCGAAGTTCAACTTGTACCAGTCACTGCACACCACGGTGCTGGGCCCGGGTGGCAAGCCGGTGGAGTTGCAGATCCGCACTCACGAGATGCACAAGCAGGCCGAATACGGCGTGGCTGCCCACTGGAAGTACAAAGAAGGCAAGGTCGACGGCACTGAGCTGAATTGGGTGCAGCAGATCAGCCAATGGCAGGCAGAGACCGAGGACCCCGCGGAGTTCCTCGACACACTGCGCTTCGAGATCGCCACCGACGAGGTTTTCGTCTTCACCCCGAAGGGCGATGTGATCAGTCTGCCCGGCGGCGCGACCCCGGTGGACTTCGCCTATGCGGTGCATACCGAAGTGGGGCATCGCACCATCGGTGCACGGGTCAATGGGCGTCTGGTCTCCTTGGAATCCGCGTTGTCCAGTGGCGATGTCGTGGAGGTGCTGACCTCTAAGGCGACCAATGCCGGACCCAGCCGCGACTGGTTGAACTTCGTCACCAGCCCTCGGGCGCGCTCCAAGATTCGCCACTACTTCGTCAAGGAGCGCCTGGAAGAGTCGATCGAATCCGGTCGCGACATCCTCACCCGTCAACTGCGCCGGGCCGGCATGCCCTTGCAGCGGCTGCTGACTCCGGAGCACATGACCGGGTTGGTCGAACAGTTCCGGGTACGTGACATCAACGGCCTGTATGCCGCCATCGGTGAGGGAACCATCAGCGCGGCCACCGTCGTCCAGAAGCTGATTGCCGCCGCCGGTGGCGCCGAGGAAGTCGCCGATATCGGTGGCGAGGACACCTCGGTGATCACCCGCACCCGGCGGGCGCGCCCCTCGGGCAACGAGGCCGGTGTGATGGTCGAAGGCGATCCTGATGTGTGGGTCAAACTCGCGCGCTGCTGCCGTCCGGTCCCCGGAGACGAGATCATCGGCTTCGTGACCCGCGAGAGCGGAGTGTCGGTACACCGCGCCGACTGCACCAATGCGCAGTCACTACGAGCCCAGCCGGAACGACTGGTGGACGTCAGCTGGGCACCCACCGCAGGAAGTTCGTTCCTGGTGGCGCTCCACGCCGAAGGATTGGACCGCACCGGCATCCTGTCCGAGGTCACCAATGTGATGGGGGAGCACCACATCTCGATTCAATCAGCAACCTTGAACACCACCAAGGACCCCAAGTTCAAATTCCGGTTCTCCTTCGAGATCACCGATCTGAGCCACCTGGAACACCTGATCTCGGCGATCCGCAAGGTTCCTGGCGTCTATGACGCCTACCGACTGAAGAACTGAGACTCAGCGATTGAAGTCGGCGAGGGTCTCCTTGGCCTGAGCCAGCCACGCGGAGTAGGTGTCGATCGACTCCTGGGCCTTGGCTGCTGCCGTGTTATCGCCGCGAGCTTCGGCCTTGGCGATCTTCTCGGTGAGCTTGTCGATTTCGGCGCTCAGCATCGCGACAGTCTCCTCGGCACGCACGCGCGCCTCGGGATCGGTACGCCGCCACTCGTCCTCTTCGGCGGTGCGCACGGCACTCTCCAGCGCTTTCACCCGCGAATCCAGGCTGCGCAGTTGCTCGCGAGGCACCCGGCCCAACGCGTTGAACTTCTCCAGGAAACTGCGGAAGGCTGCTCGGGCAGCGGCCAGATCAGAAATCGGGAGGATCTCAGCTTCAGCCTGATCCAACAGGGCACGCTTGGCGTCCAGGTTGGCTTGATACTCCGCGTCCTGGGCACTCAGCACCGCAGAGCGGGCATTGAAGAAGGTGTCCTGTAGCGCCCGGAACTGCGCCCACAGTTCATCGTCGACATCGCGCGGCGCCGGACCCGCCGCCTTCCAGCGGGCCATCAGCTCGCGGAACGCCGAGGCGGTGGCACCCCACTCGGTGGAGGTCGCCAACTCCTCGGCCTCGGCGATGATCTTCTCTTTGGCGATCTTGGCGCTGTCGCGACGGGCGGACTGCTCGGCGAACTGCGCCTTGCGTCGCCGGGTGTAGGTGGTGCGAGCCGAAGAGAAGCGATGCCACAGGGCGTCGTCGGTAGCGCGGTCGATCCGCGGCAGCGCCTTCCATTCGTCCAGCAGAGTGCGGAACCGATTGACGCCGCCACGCCAGTCGTTGCCGGCTGCCAAGGCCTCGGCCTCGGCCACCATCTGCTCCTTGCGATCACGGGCGGATTCCTGCTGCTTGGCGCGTTCGGCCTTGCGGGCGGCGGATTGCTCCTCCAGTAGCGGCGCGAGGGCGTCGAGCCGTGCCGCCAGCGCAGCCAGATCCCCGACCGCGTTCGCGCCGGTGACGGCTTTGCGCACGGTGTTGATGCTGTTGCGGGCCTCGTCAGGACTCAGGGCACGATTTCGGACCCTGGTTTCGAGCAGTCCCACCTCGACTTCCAATGCCTCGAATCTGCGAACGTAGAAGGCCAGAGCCTGTTCCGCGGTGGAATCTGGGATTTGACCGACGCTGCGCTCGCCGTCCTCAGTACGCACGTAGACCGTGCCATCGGAGTCGACCCGACCGAAAGCGTCCGGACCTGTGGTGGAAGTCATGGGTTCATCTTGCCCGATTTAGGGGCGCTTGTAACAACGCGGGCACATCTGGTCGCCTCCGATAGGCTGTACCGCGTGTTCTTGGCATCCATGACGACCGGCCTGTGGCAGGCGAACTGCTATGTGGTGGCGGGCGCGGGACTGTCTCAGTGTGTGATCGTCGACCCCGGTCAGGACTCGGCAGGCCGGGTTCGTACGGTGCTGGCTGACAACCGTCTGGAGCCTCGCGCCATCCTGTGCACCCACGGACACTTCGATCACGTCGCCGATGCCGCAGTGCTGAGCGACGAGTTCAACATTCCCACCTACATCCACCGCGCCGATCGCCACCTGCTGTCCGATCCCGCCGCCGGGCTGAGCAAGGATGGCGCCGCCGCGGTCCGGTCTGCGGTCGGTGAGACCATGGCCGAACCGGCACGGGTGGAGCTCTACAACACCAAGGCCGTGCTCCATGTGGCGGGGTTGTCCTTCTCGTTGACCGAGGCTCCCGGACATACCGCCGGGTGCGTCCTGCTCGGAGTCGACTACGGCGGGCATCCCACCATCAATCGCCTGGTCTTCGCCGGTGACGTCGTCTTCGCCGGCTCGGTGGGCCGCACCGATC